>JBAXES010000037.1:0-14707 GCA_037140315.1 Chloroflexales bacterium | reverse complement strand
TGACAAAAAGCGGGGTCTGGGGCGCAGCCCCAGGGACTTTGCACGAGCCCTGGGCCATCAGCATCGGGCGCTCAGGATGAACTCAGGCAACATTATACTGAATGATCCGTGCCCATAGTCACCGCAGCGCATGGAGGACCGCCCGCATGCTCAGTCGCTGCCCGGTCAGCAACATGCTGACATTGAAGAGCCGCGCGGCTAACCACAGGGCCAGGCCCGCGCTCGCCGCGAGCGCCAGCATGCTGACGGCGATCTCCCATGGCGCGATGGTCGTCAGCGAGGCCCGGATCATCAGGGTCACCGGCGCCGTGAGCGGGAAGGTGCTCAGCGCCAGGGCGAGGATGCCGTCCGGCTGCGCCAAAATCGCGCTGGTGAGCCAGAGCGGGATGATGCAGGGCAGGGTCAGCAGCCCCAGCAGCGGCGCGCCCTCACGCATCGTCGGCAGGCTCGCGCCCACCCCGGCCAGGATGCTGCCGTAGATCAGGTAGCCCAGGACGTAGGCGGCCAGCGCCAGGGCCAGGATCGCCCACGGCGCCACGAAATCGCCGGCGGGGAGCGGTGCGCCGCTCAGGCGGAGTAGCAGCAGCCCCGCGCCGATCCACACGGCGACCTGGAGTAGCCCGAGCAGCCCGAGTCCCAGCACCTTCCCAGCCAGCAGCTCTAGCGGCCGCAGCGAGGTCAGGACGATCTCGATCGTGCGGTTCTCCTTCTCCTCGGTGACGCTCTGGAGCAGGAATCCCGCCGCGAAGAAGGTGGTCAGAATAAGGATCACCGCGAAGGCGTAGGGCAGCCCACCCGCCAGGAGCCCGCGCTCCACCGGACCGCCCGGCGCCTCGGCGCCCAGCGGGACGAAGCGCACGCTGGGCGGTGCGGCGAGCTGGGCGGCCAGCGCCGGCTCGTCGGCGAGCAGGCTGGCGCGCACCAGCGCCGCGACGGCGGCCGTGTCCTGCGGGCCGCTCAGGCTATCACGCACCCAGACCACCGGCCCGCCGGCCAGGTAGTCGGCCGGGAAGCGGTAGTAGCCCACAATTACGCCCTGGCGCAGCGCAGCCTGGGCTCCGGCCTCGTCGGCAAACGCCCGCAGCCGCGTGGCCAGATCGCCTGTGAGGGGCGCGGTCAGCAGCCCGCTCGCGTCGACATAGCCGGTCGACGTGCCTGCCACTGGCGGCGCGGGCGCGTCCCCAGGGGTGGAGATGTGGCCCGTCACGAGCAGCACGACGCCCAGGATCAACGGCACCAGAAAGGTCGTGATCAGCACAACTGGCTTGCGCAGGTGGCGGACAAACTCGTGGCGGGCCACCAGCAGGGTCTGGCGCATCGGAGTCTCCTTTCAGGCGGCCCACAGGGCGCGGAGGGCAGCGCGCAGGCCCAGCCGCTGGCCGTAGCGCAGCATCCCGACCCGGAAGATCCGGCTCGCCGCCAAGATCGCCAGGATCGCCGTGGCCGCCAGCAGCCCCAGGCTCAGGGCTACCTGCCAGGCGGGAACGCTCCCAACGGCCAGACGGAGCAGCAGCGCGACTGGCGCCGACAGGGGGAAGAGGCTCAGGGCGATCGGGATAGGTCCGGCGGGCGCGCTGAAGAAGAGCGCGCTCAGCAGCAAGGGCAGGGCCGCGATAGCCGTGGCCAGCCCGGCGAGCGGCTGGCCCTCCTGGGCGGTCGGCACCAGCGCGCTGACCAGCACCATCAGCCCGGCGAAGAGCAGGAGGCCGAGCGGGAGCGCGACCGTCGCCAGGGCCACGATGTCCAGCGGCAGGGCGACGGCGCGCAGGGGCGCGAGGGCGGCCGCGCCGATGGCCCAGGCGACCAGCAGCCCGAGCAGCCAGGCCAGGCCGATGCTCAGCCCCAGCAGACCCAGGCCCAGAGTCTTACCGCCGATCAGCTGCCACGGCGCGACCGAGGTGGTCACGATCTCCATGGTGCGGTTTTCCTTCTCCTCCACCAGCGCCTGGAGCAGGTAGGTCGCCGATGAGGCGACCGTCACCACAAAGAGCAGGCTGCCGATGACGGCGGCCACGCCGTGGCCGATCAGCTCCGTGGACTCGACAACCATATCGTCCGCGCCGCGCAGCTGCACCTCGCCCAGCGGATCGATCGCCCGCGGCATCAGCTCGGGCGCGATGCCCGCGCGGGCCAGCAGCCCCCGGCTCAGCGCCGCGCGCAGGCTATCGCGGGCGGCAGGCGATATCTGCGCGCGGCCATAGATCGCGAATGTACCCGTGGCCGCATAGTCAGGCGGGATGACAGCGTAAGCGTCGATCTGCCCGGCGGCGAGGGCGGCGCTGGCCGCGCCCTGGTCAGGATATGCCTGGAGGGGCACCGCCCCCGCGGCAGGCGCGCCATGGGCGAGCAGCCCGGACTGGTCGACGTAGGCGAGCGCCGGCTCCGCGTGCGCGGCGCGGATCTGCACCAGAATCATCAGCCCGACCCCGCCGAGCATGAGGATCGGCATGCCGATGCTGGCCAGCAGGAACCCACGGCGGCGGGCGTGGCGCAGGTAGTCGTGGCGCGCGATCCACAGCAGACGTCTCATCGCTGCACCTCCTGGATCTACGCGCCCGCGACGACGCGCACGAAGATCTCGTCCAGGCTGGGCACGGCCACGGCGAAGCGCTCTACGACGTAGCCGGACTGGCCAGCCAGGGCGGAGAAGATCTGCTGGGGCGTCGTCCCATTGGCCAGGCGCAGCAGTAGGCTGCCGTTCGCGCCTTGGGGCTCGATTGTGGCCACGCCGGGGAGCTGCTCCAGCCGGCCGCGCCCCTCGACCTGTACCGCGTTGGTGGCAAACCGGCTCCGCACCTCGTCGACCCGCCCGTAGAGTACCACCTCGCCGTGGTCGATCATCACCAGGCGCTCGGCCAGCTCCTCGACCAGGTGCATCTGGTGGGTGGACATGATCACGGTCTTCCCGCGCGCGGCGAACTCGTGCAGCACATCTTTGATCAGCCGGGTGTTGACCGGGTCGAGGGCGGCGAAGGGCTCGTCGATGATCAGCAGGTCGGGCTCGTGAACCAGGGCGGCGATGAACTGGGCCTTCTGCTGCATCCCCCGGCTCAGCGCGCCGACCTGCTTACGCGTGTGGTCGGCGAGGTCGAGGCGCTCCAGCCAGCCGGCGAGGCGGCGGCGGGCCTCGGGGGCGGCCAGACCCTTGAGCTGGGCGAGGTAGACCAGGCAGTCGAGCAGGGTCAGGCTGCGATAGAGGCCGCGCTCCTCGGGCAGGTAGCCGATCCGGTCGCGGGCCTGAGCGCTGGGCAGCCCGCCGAAGAGCCGGATCTGGCCGCGGTCGGGCCGAAAGATATCCAGAACCATCCTGACCGTCGTCGTCTTGCCGGCGCCGTTCGGGCCGAGCAGCGCGAAGATTTCGCCCGCGCCGACCTCGAAGCTGACGTCGCGCACGGCGACTGTCTGGACGAACGACTTCGCGACATGCTCGATCTGTAGGGGGAGCATCATGCCGGCTCCTTCTGAAGGCTACGCGAAGCGTATGCCTCGATGGCCGATATCGCCGCCTGCGGCCCGCCAGAGGCGCGGATCCCCGCCCCGAGGGCGCGCGCCCCGCGTTGACACGCGTTGTGGCTGGCCACCAGCCGGCGCAGATACCCGGCCCTGGCCATCCCGGAGATCACGAGCACAAGCCAGATACTGCCGAAATCGCGCCCCGGCGGGACAGGCAAGGTCGTCCGCTGGGAGCGTCGCTCGATCACGCGCGAGAGCGCCGGGGACAGGCCGAGGAACGTGGGGGCCGGCGTAGCATAGACCTGATAGCCCTGCCGCCGCAGGCTGGTCGCCAGGCCGCCGGCGGCGCAGAAGGCGATCTGGTGCCCGGCGACCTGGGCAGCCTGAGCCAGCGCAACCACGCGGGTCAGCCCGCCCCAGGTTCCAGTTGCGGGTGAGAAGACCGGGATCAACAGCTTCATCGTAGCTCCCCGGTTGTTACTTTGTTTGCCGGCTTCGCCGGCAAACAAAGCACCAAGCATATGTTCAGGGCGCAACCCGCCGGAGGGCAACCAGGGTCAGCCCCAGGTCGCGGATGCGCATCAGCACGCCGTGGAGGGCCGCCTGGTCGGCGAGGGTGCCCCGCATCACCGTCTCCTGCTGCTCATAGGTCAGCTTCAGCTCCGGGAAGAGGGCGGCCACACCCGGCCCCAGCTGGTGCTCGACCCGGATCTCGTACTGCCACTGTGCGCTGGATTCGTGACTCATGGCCGTGTCCGTGTAGCGTGATCGCGTTCTGATCACAGGATAGCTCGGCATGTGGCGGGGGAGATCACATCTTTATGTGGTTGAAGATGTAGTCCTACAGGAGGTCGAGGGCCTGCGCCCGCGCGAGCGCCTGCATCCGGCCCGCGACCTGGAGCTTCCCGTAGAGCCCCTTGACGTGGTGCCGTACGGTATTGAGGCTCACGACGAGCGCATCGGCGATCTGCTGGTAGGTCAGGCCGCGGGCCAGCAGGCGCAGCACCTCAAGCTCGCGCTCGGTGAGGGGCTCTGCTAAGCGCTGAGGGCTGAGGGCTGAGGGCTGAGGATCAGGTGCTGATGGTGTCATCTGGCCGTAGGCAGCCAGCAACTCCGCAATGTAGGGCTTCATCCCTCCTCCTTCATCCTTCATCCTTCGGAGGAGCGTAGCGACGACGGTGCCGGCGTCGAGGAAGCTGCGCAGATAGCCCTCGGGCGCGGCGATCTCCAGCGCTCGCTGGATGTCTGCCTGGGCCGGGGGCATAGCTCCCGCGGCCATGTGCAGCTGGGCGCGCAGCAGCAGCGCCTCGATCATGCGCCCCTGGCGCCCATTGGCCACTGCTGCAGCGAGCACCACATCGACAAGCGCCCGCGCCTCAGCCAGCTTGCCCTGCCGGTGGCGGAGCCGCGCCCAGGTCAGGGGCAACAGATCGCGCTCATGCCCGGCGGCAGCATCGACGGCGGCGCCGCGGCGGGCCAGCAGGTGCTCGGCGGCGTCAAGAGCCCCCTGCGCCAGCCACAGCTGCACCTGCTCGGCGATCAGCAGCGCCTCGACCCATGTAGGAGCCTCGTGCGGGAGCCGGGCTGCCGCCGCGTCAAGCAGGGCCTGTGCCGCGGCGGGATCACCCTGCGCCCGCCGCAGCCGCGCCAGCACGGTCTCACCGCGGGTCAGCACCGTGTGGATCCCGCCCGCGCGGCCCAGAGCCATGGCCTGCTGAAGCAGCTCCTCGGTCGCTTCGAGGCGATCCCACTCCAGCAGCACCATCGCTCGCGGCAGCAGCGGCAGGCTGGCGACCGGGTGATGGCGCGCCGCGGCTACGGCCGGGCGCGTCGCCGCCTCGGCCTGATGGAGCCGCCCTTGCAGCAGATAGAGGTGAGCGAGATGGGTGTGCCCCAGCATCTGGGGGAGCAGCAGCCCCGCTGCGCGACAGAGCGGGACGGCCTGCTCGTAGGCGGCAATCGCTTCGCCCACGGCGCCACGTGAGCGCAGCGTGCTGGCGAAGGATGTGCGCACCATCGCCTGAGCGAACAGGTTGTCGGGGGAGATCGCGTCGAGCGCCTGACGGGCGTAGGCCAGCGCTTGATCGGTCTGCCCCTGGGACTCGGCAAGCGTGGCGCGCAGGGCGTGTACCTCGCCCCAGAGCGCATGATCCTCCGCCGTGAGGGCTGCCGTGGCCCGCTCAAGGTAGGGCACGAACTCCCCGCTATGCCCGCGCAGGAGGAGCGACCACGCCAGGGCCAGATTGGCGCGCGGCAGACGCCGCCGCCACGCCTCGGGCAGGCGCTGGAGCCAGGGCTCGATCGTCAGGGTCTGTCCCGCCATGACAATCCCACTGGCATGCCGTTCGATGAGATCAGACGCCTGGGCATCATCTTCCCCGGCCAGCGCATGCTCGATCGCCGGCTCAACCAGACCACTGGCGACGTGCCATCCAGCTGCGCGCCGGTGCAATGTGGGCAGTAGCTCGGGTTGCCGCACCCGCAGCTGGCCCTGGAGCAGCTCGGCGAAGAGCGGATGGTAACGATACCAGCCGCCCCCGCCAACGGAATCAGGAGAGTCAATCCGGGTCACGAAGAGGTTGCGCCGCGTCAACGTCTCCAGCACCTCCTGGCCGCCGTGCTGCCCCGTGACCACATCGCAGAGCGTGCCGCAGAGCCGGTCGAGGATGGAGGTCTGGAGCAGAAAAGCCTGCACCGGGGCGGGCTGCTGGGCCAGAACCTCCTCGGTCAGGTAGTCCGCGATGTAGCGCGTACTCTGGCTGAGGCGCGCCACCAGATCGCGCTGTCCGGGCGGGGCGCCCTGCAAGGCCAGCCCCGCTAGGTGCAGCCCGGCAGCCCAGCCCTCGGTCTGCGCGACCAGGCGGGCCACCTCCGCGTCCGACAGCGCCAGATCCATGGCCCCGGTCAGCAACGCGACCGCCTCGGTCTGGTCAAAGCGCAGCAGGTCGGCGCGGAGATCGAGCAGCTGGCCGCGGGCCCGCCAGCGGTGCAGCGGCAGGGGCGGGTCGGCGCGGGTGATGAGGACGAGGTGGAGATTCGGCGGCGCGTGCTCCAGCAGGAAGGCCAGGCCGGCGTGGATCTCGGCCTGGCTAATAGCGTGATAGTCATCAAGCACCAGCAGTAGTGGCGCTGCGTGGTCGGTGAGCGCATTGAGCAGGGTGATGAGCAGGGGCTGGATGGGCGGTGGCTGGGGCAGCGCCAGGGCCGCGGCCACCTCCGCGCCAGCAGTAGGCACCACAGGGTGCAGGCTGGCAACGAGGTAGCGCCAGAAGCGCGCGGGCAGATCGTCGTGGGCGTCGAGGGCGAGCCAGGCCAGCATGATGCCGGTACCGGCCTGCAAGGCCCGCGCGGCCACGAGGGTCGCCGTCGTCTTGCCGAAGCCGGCCGGGGCGCTCACCAGGGTCAGGGGCAGATCCAATGCGCGCCGGAGCAACGCGTCAAGCCGCGGTCGCGGCACGAGCTGCGACCGCAGCGGCGGGACGAGCAGCTTGGTTTTCAGAAACAGGTCATCCATGCCGCGTTCAACCTTCGCGATCCCGTCTCAGCGCGGGAGGGGAGGGATAGACGGTGAGCAGCCTGGTGGCAACCGCAGCGCCAGGATGCGCCAGATCGAGCATACCATGCGAGCAACACAATATAACCTATGTGAATATCGTGTAGTTTTGCTCAAGGACGTACCATGCTCAACGATCACCATTGGCTCAGCGAGCCTAGGCTTGATGTCCAAGGCTCTGTAATGCGCGGTCTGATGCCCTAGCCGCGCTAAGGCATTAGAGCGCGCATTATGCCAGGTTGATCATGCAGGCTACTGGCTGCATGTAAAGAAGAGTTCCTAAACTCTTTACACTTGTAATTGTCGCTAGTGCGGTCTTTCGTGAGGCAATGCGCTGGGCGTTCGAGCATGGCCGCTGGGCATTTGGCCTCCAGAAACCGCATGAGTATTTCTCGGTCTGGAAGCCCTATACTCTGTGGGGAACCGAGACGCGCCTGCAGGCGCCGCTGCTCTTCATCGCCGGCGAAGACGAGATTGGCAATGTGGACAAAGCGCTGATCCAGTCCACCTTCCGCTACCTGGACGCACTCACCACCACCGTCGATTTCCGTCTGTTCTCGGCCGAAGAGGGTGGCTCTTCACATTGCCAGATCGGCGGGATGAGCGGCGCGCAGACGGCCACCTTCGAGTGGCTGGAAAAGACGCTGTGCCAGGAGCCGGCGAAGCCGCTGGCGGCTGACAGGCGCCGCATCCGCATGAGCCCTGAGTTTATCACCGTGGTTCAAAAGCACTACGGCGCCGCGGCTGCCGAACCGTTCAAGAAGTTCTTGAAGGTGGGGTAGGGCAGCGAAGAAGCGCAGTGAGAAACGCAGCCTCGCGCTTCTCGATCATCATAGAGGTTGGTGTTATGCGAAGCGATCACGCGCTCTTCAGGCGGTACCCTGTGGATGCGCAGGTGCCTGTCGCGGGAGACCTCTGCCCCTCCCCGTACCACATCTACAACGGGGCGATCATGTTCATTGGCGGCACCGCCGACGGCGCGGCCGCTCGCGCGCTTCTTGCAGCGGAGCGGCTCACGCCGCTTGTTGATGAGCATGGGC
Organism: Chloroflexales bacterium; assembly: GCA_037140315.1. Lineage (GTDB taxonomy): Bacteria > Chloroflexota > Chloroflexia > Chloroflexales > Chloroflexaceae > Oscillochloris. Next base: position 6,661 of record JBAXES010000037.1, on the reverse strand, counting down.
GCGCCCTGGTGGTGGACATTCAATGTCGGTAAGTCGGCCATTGATGGAGCTTTTGTGAACCTTGGGCGGGCGATCAAGAACTTCTTCGATAGCCGCAGTGGGCGGCGCAAGGGCAAACGGGTCGGGTTTCCCGCCTTCAAGTCGCGGCGGCAAGGGTACGGGTCGTTCTACGTCGCCAATGACCGGCTCACAGTTGACGGCCATACGCTCACGGTGCAAAAGGTGGGCGCGCTGAACATGACCGAGCCGTTACGCTTCGTGGGGAAGATCCTGGGCGCGACGATTCGCTATCAGGCCGGATGGTGGTGGATTAGCATTCAGGTCGAGGTTGATCACACGCCGCCAGCACACACCGGCCCGGCCATTGGTGTTGATCTGGGCATTAAATCATTGGCCGTCACGAGCGAGGGCGAGGTGTTTGAGAACCAAAAACACCTCAAGGCTGCGCTCCGCACGGTCAAACGGCTTCAACGGTCGGTCACCCGTAAGGTGAAGGGCAGTGCAAACCGCCGGAAGGCGGTACTAAAGCTGGCAAAGGCCCATTTCCGGGTCACATGCCAGCGCAAAGACGTACTCCACAAGCTCACTACCGCCCTCGTGCGGCGGGCATCGCTGGTGGGGATCGAAGACCTCCACGTTGCCGGAATGCTGAAGAATCATCGGCTGGCGCAAGCGATCGCGGATGGCGCGTGGGCGGAACTCCGCCGCCAACTGCAGTACAAGGCACCCACCTTCGGGAGTCGCGTGGTAGTGATAGGGCGTTTCGTGGCATCGAGCAAAACCTGCAATCACTGTGGGCATGTCAACGACGACCTGACACTCACGATGCGCGCATGGGATTGCCCACATCCCGACTGTCGCGCACACCTTGACCGCGATGTGAACGCGGCACGCAATATCCGTGATGAAGCACTCCGGCTTGCCAGTGCCTAACTGGCCGTCTCGGTTGTGGCTACGTCGAGACGTAAAACCGGCCTGTGGACTAGCGGTAAGACCATCTTCGGATGGCACGCTGGGATGAAGCAGGAATTTCGAGCGCGTACTTTCGGGTACGTAGAAAGTAGCAGTTCGTCCAGCGGCTCGGCATCCTCGACACTATCACCTCGCAGGTGGTCGAAGAGACGGCCCAGACCTTCAGCGGCAAGCGCAGCGCGGCCTACGTCCGCGTTGAGGAGCGCAACGGCCTGACCGCAGAGCTGGCGGCGATCATGCAGAGCCAGTTCATCTTCATCCTGCTCAAGCAGATGGGCTTCCTGCTGCCGCCCTACCACGAGGGCGTGGTCTTCTTCCCGCTGCCCGAGGGGCTGGCCGAGCAGTACGCCCGGCTGGTCAATGAGGGCAAGGCGATCATCAAGGAGCCGGGCGGCAAGGACGCGCTGAGCAGCTACCTCCAGTCCACCCTAACCTACGGCATGGCCCCCTGGAAGCCGGTGACGGTGCAGAGCAAGCACACCGGCGAGGCCTACCGCCCACCGACGCTGCCAGTAGAGACGATCTTGCCGCACCATCGCTGGCTGGCGACGCGCGCCGCTGAGCAGACCCGCGCGGGGCGCGGGATGCTGGTGTTCGCAGAGCATACCAACAAGCTCGACATCCTCACGGATCTCCAGACCAAGATCCAGCAGCTGGCCCTGAGCGAACACGACACGCCGGTCAAGGTGGCCATCCTGCGCAGCACGACGGTCAAGCCGGGCGCCCGTGGGGCCTGGTTCGCCGAGCGTGAGCGGGATGGGACGAACGTCGTGCTCTGTCACCCCGGCCTCGTCGAGACCGGAATGAACCTGATCGCCTGGCCGGAGATCGTCTTCGCCGAGCCGACCTACAGCCTCTACCGGGCGATGCAGGCCCGCAAGCGCGCGATGCGCCCGACCCAGACCCGCGCCTGCAACGTGACTTGGCTCGGCTACGACGAGACGATGATCGCCCAGGCGCTCGACATCATCGGCAGCAAGGCCACGGCCGCCACGCTGCTCAACGGCGACGACCTCAGCTCCGGCCTGATGCAGATGGACCCCGGCATGTGTCCCTGCTCCAGGAGCTGGCCCGGCGCGTCCTCCGCGACGAGGACGAGATCAGCGCCGGTGCGACCATCGCCGCGCGCTTGGAGGAGGCCGACACGGCGCTCAAGGCCGCGCTGGAGGTTGGCGCCCAGGATCTGGTCGGCGTCACCATTGGCGACCTGGTGCGGCCCGACCCGACCCGACGCCCGGCACCGATGACACCGATGATCGTCGTTCCCCCGTCCACACCGCTCCGGATCACCGATCTGCCACCGCTCCTTCCCGCCCATCAGGTGCCCGTCATGCCACCGCTGGCGGTTGCCGCCAGCGCCGGATTCCTCCCGCCACTTGACGACGCCTTCCCCGCCGTCCTGCCCAACACGACCGAGGGGGCCTACCTGACCTGGAGCGAGGTTGCCGTCCGGAATCGCCGCAAGGGGAAGGGCGGCGCGGCGACCGGCGACCGGGAGATCCCCCACACCGTCCAGTTCTCGTTCGTGACGGACTGAACCCGCAGCACGTACGCGGAAGGGTCGCCACCGTGCGGCCCTTCCGCAGCAACCGCATGCACAAGGAGGCCACGCCATGAAGCTCAGCGCCGCGCAGGAGAATCTCAAGAAGGCCCTCGCCCAGGTCGGTCGCGCCGTACCCGGCAAGCCCGCGATGCCCGTGCTCGGCACCATCCTGCTCACCACCGAGGACGACCGGCTACGGCTCACCGCCACCGACCTCAACGTCGGCATCTCGGTCTGGATCGGGGCGCAGATCGTGCAGGCGGGCCGCGTGCTGGTGCCTGCCGGCCTCTTCACCGACCTGGTTGGCGGCCTGCCCAACGACCGGGTCACGCTAGAGGTCGATCACGAGACCCAGGTGATCACCATCACCTGTGCCCGCTTCCGTACCCAGATCAACGGCGCCGCAGCCGACGACTTCCCGACCGTGCCGCACACCCCGCCCGACGGTGAGCCGCAGGCATGCTTCACCGCCGCGACGCTCAAAGAGGCCATCCCCCAGGTGGTCTGCGCAGCCGCCGACACCGACGCCCGCCCGGTGCTGGCCGGAGTCTCTGTCCGGCTGCACGAGAGCGGCGCGCTACTCGCCGCCGCCGACGGCTTCCGCATGGCGACCAAGCGCATCGCACTGCCGACGCCGGTGGCGACGACCCAGGAAGTGATCATCCCCGCGCCCGCGCTGCGCGAGCTCGCCGGGCTGCTGGACGATCCGACCGAGTCGATCGGCATGAACCTGCTGGCCGCCGCCGCCGGGAGTATGGCCGCGACCCAGGCCCTCTTTCGCACCGCCCACTGGACGCTCACGACCCGGCTGATCGCGGGGCAGTTTCCCGATGTGGAGCGCATTCTGCCCAAGGGCTGCACCACCCGCGCCATCCTCGACGTGCGCGAGCTGAACCGGGCGGTGAAGCTGGCCGCGCTGATCGCCAGCGTGAGCCAGAACGTCGTCAAGCTGAGCGTTGCGACCGGCGAGAACGCGCAGGGCGGCACGGTGCTACTGAGCGCCAACGCCGCCGGCGTTGGGGCGAACACCGGCGCGGTTGAGGGCCAGGTCGCCGGCGAGGGCGGCCAGATCGCCCTCAACGTCAAATACTTCGGCGAGGCCCTGGCCGTGATGGGCACGCCCCAGATCGCCTTCGAGATGGTGACGGCCCAGGCGCCGGGCGTGCTGCGCCCGGTCGGCCAGAACGGCTACGTCCACGTGATCATGCCGATGGCCCTGCGCTAACACGCGATCCACGCGCAAGCAAACAGACCGCGCCCTGACGACCACCCACGTCGCCAGGGCGCGGTCATCTTAGGAGGATGAAAATGCGCTACGAACAGGCCATGCTCATCCCGGCGTCCGCTGCCGCGCTCGACCAGCCGACAGCCGAAGGCCGCGCGTCGCGCCGCCGCAACGGGGCGACGGCGTCGCCGGCGCCCAGCGCCAAGGCGCTGCGCGAGGCGCTCGACCCCTTCGTCGACCTGCGCAAGCTCCGGCAGCTCGCCGCCTCAGGTGCCGACTTGCAGGAGGCCCTGAAGATTGGCGAGGTGCCCGACGATGTCCAGGCGCTGATCACCTTCGTGGCCGAGCTGCTGCGCCCCGTCCAGCGCGACCAGGTCAAGAGTCCGGCCGACGCCGTCGCCTTCCTGATGGCGCGCATGGGCCTGCTCGACCAGGAGGAGCTATGGACCCTGTGCCTCAGCACCAAGAACCACGTGCTGAAGGTTCACCGGGTCTACCAGGGCAGCCTGAACACGTCCATGGTACGGATTGGCGAGGTCTTCCGCGAGGCGATCAAGCTCAACGCGGCGGCAATAATCGTCTGCCACAACCACCCCAGTGGGGCGGTCGATGCATCCCCGGAAGACATCCTGGTGACACGCCAGATCGTGGAGGCGGGCAAGCTCCTTGATACGGAGGTGCTTGACCATATTATTCTGGGCAAGGGTCGGTGGCTTTCGATGCGTGAAAAGGGATTAGGCTTCTAAACGCCGGAATCTCCGCATTCGCACGTTACGTGAGACGAACCTCAATCGATGATCAATCAGACGCCGCAGTAGCCTGAGGGCTGCTGCGGCGTTTTTGTTTTTCGCTGAACAATCGCCCTACACCCAAACGGGTCATCCCCTGCCTCAGTGTTCCATACCAGCGGTACGCCAGCCGTTCGGCTGCTGCACGTGCGCTGCTGCGCCGCTAGGGGAACGCGTTACGCGAGCTGTTCGGCGAGCCCGATGAGCAGTCCTTCGGGTCCGCGGATGTAGCAGAGCCGATACGAGTCCTCGTACTGAACCACGTCGCCGACGAGCTGCGCGCCGCGCGTGCGCCGCCTGGCGAGCACCTCGTCGATGTCGTCCACGGCGAACATGACGCGCAGGTAGCCGAGCGCGTTCACCGGGGCGTTCCGGTGATCAGCGACGACCGGCGGGGTGAGAAAGCGCGAGAGCTCGAGCCGGCTGTGGCCATCGGGCGTGACCATCATGGCGATCTCGACGTGCTGGAGGCCCAGCCCGGTGACGCGCCCGGCCCATTCGCCTTTGATCGTGGTTCGCCCTTCGAGCTGCATGCCAAGCTCGGCGAAAAAAGCGATGGCGGTGTCGAGAGATTCGACCACGATGCCGACGTTGTCCATGCGCATAAGCGCCATAGCATGTCCTCATCCTTCGTGGGCTTCAGCCTGCGGTTCCTGCCGAAGCAGCAGCTGCTCGAAATGCGTCCTGCGGAACAGGCGCAGCACGAACCGCTGTGACGGCGGGAAGGCGGCCAGGCCCGTCGCCGTATCGACCCGCGCGATCTGATCGATCACATACGCCTGCCCACGCCGGACGACGGTACAGCCGCCGGCGGCCACGATGTTCTTGTGCCAGTCCACATCCGGCCCATAGGTTAGCTCGATCATGAAGCCGCCGCGGATCGGGGCGACAATCAGCGGGGTCTCGTAGGTCACTGCGCCGCCCGACGTGCCGGATCAGGCTGAATGGCCCGATGGATGATCGGGCGAGCCGGCGGGTCAGCGGGTTCAGGGTATGCTTGATCAGGGTGAGCCATGCCTTGCGGATGCGCGGTGGAAGATTCATAACGCGTTCCTGGGAGTCATCAGCACGGCGGCAGCCTCGCCCACCTCAATGCCGAAAGTGGACGAAGATCCGCCCGAAGTTCTGGTCGTCCTTCTCAAGCCGGTGGTAGAGCGCGCGAATATGCCCCTGGTTGAGAAAGCGCAGGACGCGCTTCTTGAGCTGCCCGCTGCCCTTGCCTGGAATGATCTCGACCAGGGCGATGCGTTTATCCACCGCATCTTGGATAATCCGATTCAGCCGCGCATCAATCTGGTCGCTGCGGTTATAGAACTCGTGCAGATCGAGCACTAGCTTTGCCATATTCGTTGCCTACTATTCCTTATGCGTGGCGGTCTCGGCCCAGAGGGACTCAGTCACAGGCATCATTTTAATGCTTCGGCGGCTTCGCGATAAGGCCGATCTTCACGTCCTTTTGCGCCTGCGGCGGTGACGACGTAGACGTGATCCGGGTGGGTATAGCCGTCGAACATGACTTCCTTCTCGTCGTGCATCCCGAGCTTCTCGGCAACCCGCAGCGATACCGTGTTGTGGGGGTCGATCAGCGCGATCAGCCGGGTGAGGCCCAAGGCAGCGAAGGCGTGGTCGCGCACCGCCAGCGCCGCCTCGGTCGCATAGCCCTGGCCCCACCAGGCGCGTGCCAAGCGATAGCCGAGTTCAACCTCTGGCTGTCCGCCCACATCGGGCATAGAGAAGAGGCCACAGTACCCGATGACGGTGCCGCCTTGTCGCTCAACCACCGCATACGGGCCGAAGCCCCACGTCGGATAGGAGTCCTCAATGCAGCGGCGAATCCAGGCGCGTACCCATGCCTGGGTCTGCACTCCGTCGCCAAAGCGCATCACCTCGGCATCGCCAAAGACGCCATCCAGCGCCCCGCTGTCACGGAGCTGCAAGTGCCGCAGGATGAGCCGTTCGGTTGTCGTCACGACCATCTGTTTCACGCCGTACTCACTCCGCCGGGTGCTGCGCCAGCAGGCTGAGCGTCTTGCTATCGGGTTGTCCCTGGAAGTATCGCGCCAGAACTTGGGCAAACACCGAGTCGGGAGGGGCGACAGCGGCAAAGAGGGTCATCGATGATCGGAGCTTCAC
>JBAXES010000036.1:0-14856 GCA_037140315.1 Chloroflexales bacterium | reverse complement strand
CGATACTGCTGGCACATGTCACCCCGAGCGAAGCGAGGGGTCTTCCCAATGCGGAGGTGGGAAGACCCCTCGCTCCGCTCGGAATGACAGGGCACGGTTGGCCGGCGTTTGCCAGCAGTATCTTCGTGCCTGGGGCGCAGCCCCAGGCACGCTTTTTGTTGGGCTTGGGCGGCTTCGCCGCCCCCACACCCCCACCGGGAGGTGTGGGTGTCTATCACTTGCTCTGGCGATACCCGCGCCGCCGCCGCCAGTCCTCGGCCAGCATCGCGTAGCCGGCCATATCGACCAGGCGGCCCTGGTTCACCCAGCTCTGGCGGCGCACGCCCTCGAAGGTGAAGCCCAGCCGCTCGGCCAGGTTGCACGAGCGGGCGTTATCCACCTCGGCCTGCAGCGCCACCCGGTTGAGATCGAGCTCATCAAAGGCCAGGCCGAGCATCGCGCGCACGGCCCGGCTCATCAGCCCGTGCCCGGCGGCGCTCTCGCCCAGCCAGTAGCCGATCTCGGTGGAGCGCGGGGGGCGCTCGAGCGGGAAGAAGAGCATGCCGCCGACCATCTGGTCGTCCTGCCAGATCCCCACCCAGGGCAGGCCATCCTCGGCGTAGCGCGCGATGCCGCGCTTGATAAATGCCTGCGCGTCCTCCAGGGTTGTGATCGTGTAGGCCCACTCCAGCCATGGGCCGAGGTATGCGCGGTTCGCGGCGACAAACTCCAAGAACGCCGGGGCGTGATGAAGCTCCAGCACCCTCAGGTCGGCGCCGTCGCCAAGGTCCCAACGAAACATGCCAGCCCTCCCTATGTCTCTCCTATCTCACTCTATGCGGGCATTGTAGCATTAGAAAGGGGCGCGGGACCCCCCGCCGCCGCCACACGCCAACTGGCCCCTGGGGGCGCAGCGTAGCCGCGCCCCCAGGGGCCAGTTCGTGTGTGGCGCGGGCCCAAAGATCCGGCTAGCCTGCCAGGCTCGCAGTCATCGCCGCGCAGAGCTGGTCGCGCACATTGACGACGGTGCGCCCGCGACACGGCAGCACGTGCGGGTGATCCTCGATCCGCCCACAGAACCCGCTGCCCATCTCCCAGATGAACAGGCGGTACTCTACTTCGGCGACCCGGATTTGATAGATGCGGCCCTTGCGCACAACCGCGCGCTTCGTCTGCTCAGCCACGGGGGGCCTCCCTTTCCTCAGCGACGCCAGCGGCGTCGTGATCATCGCTGCGGCCCACCCAGAAGTGATGCGGCTGCACGGTGCGCTCGCTGCGCACCTCCACCTCTACGCCCTTGAGCTCGGCCGAGTCCGCCACATTGATCAGGACGAGATCTCCGGCCACGCTGAATCGTTTGCTGTAGGCGGCGAGGGCGTTCTGAATCTTCTCGACAACGGATCGCCGCGAGTCTTCGTCATACCAGACCAAAAATAACATCGGGGCGCTCCTAAAAGCCCTTAGATCAGCGTCAGGTTAGCGTCTAGGCAACGCTGGCGCAGGGCGCTGTCTTCGGTTCTTACTGGCAGGCCGCCGGCCCGCTGCGCCTGTCGGATCACCTGCTCTAACGATGGCGTGTAGCTGCGCCGGCTCACTCCGCCGTCGGTGTAGGCGACACAGTAGCGGCCATCGGGCAGAAGGGTGACAGCCAGATAGGCGCGGTTCGGCGTAGGGCTGTCTGCGGTAGTGTTTTGTGCGTCGGTCATGCGACACCTCTGCTTGGTCTGTCCAGATACTATCGGGAGCGGGGCGTCAGACGACCGCAGCTCTGTTCGGACGCCTGAACACGGGCGGTTCCGGGCCGTCGAGCCGACTGAGATGAGCAAGCATCCGGGGAGGATCAAGAGGGGGCGACGGTGAGCGTGGCCGTATTCTGGGGTTGATCCTAGCATAGCATACATCGCGCCGATCGGATAGTCACAAAACCGCATCGATCCGTGCTATACTGCGATCACCGCAGGATCTTCTGTCGCCTCGCCAGATGCCGCCCCGTGTACCCTCGTTCGGCCCATCCTTACATTTCTTTGCGCACGCGCCTCATTAGCTCTCCTACGCGCTACGTATACTAAAGGATCCTAATGCAAGACAGCACGTTATCTGTGTATGAGGCGGCAGACTGGGGAGCGAAGCTCTCTGGGGTCGCCCTCGCCCACAAAAATGATCAGGGCGCTCTGGTGGTCGATGGGGTGCTGGTCGAGACAGTCCAGCGGATCGGGCAGTTCAGCGTGCTTAATTGCGCCGATGGGCGGGCCCGCGTGGTGCTGACTAGCTTTCTCCGCCTGGTGGGCGTACACGCGCAGTAAGGGCAATACCGCAGAAGTAACGCTGCCAATAAGGCAAGCCTGAATAGGCGAGCGGCCGTAGCCGCTGGGTGCGCTGTCGCCTGTTCTCTGTTCCCGCTTGCCTATTCCCAAAAGTGTGATATGATGAGTAGGTTAGCCAACATCATCTGCTGTGAGATCCCAATCCCTTTCCTCACTGGTCCCACGGTCGCACTTCGTCGCTCGAAGCATGTTGTTGTTGTGTCCGCCGGAGCGAGCGTGTCGGGCTACTGCCCGGCCACCGGCTGTTCGAGATGACCGATTGTGTGAACGATGAGGGCGGCGTTGCTGCCTTCACTTAATCCTGCGCTATGGCGCAGAGGAGTGGTGAGATGCAGGTCAAACTATTTGTTGGGAACCTTCCGTGGAGCGTTGGCGATGCTGAGCTGACTCAGATCTTCTCCGGCCACGGCGATGTGCAGAGCGCCCGCGTGATCAGCGACCGGGACACCGGTCGCTCGCGCGGCTTCGGCTTTGTCGAGATGGAGACGTCCGACGTCACCGCCCTGATCCAGGCGACCGACGGCTACGAGGTTGACGGTCGCAACCTGCGGGTCAACCAGGCTGAGGAGAAGGGTTCCAGCCCCCGGCGCAGCTCGGGCGGCGGCAGCGACCGCGGCGGGCGGCGCGACCGCTACTAACTCATTCGCGGCGCCTGCGCGCAGCGGGATGCGGAGGCGAGGGGGCATCCCCTCGCCTCTGCTTGTTTCTAGTGGTGGCGCCAGTGCGGTCGCTCCTCTCTCCCTGGCAACATCGAAAGGCGAACCGAATGACGACCCTCGACATGAACACGCCCGGCGAGGTTCGGCTGATTCTTCGCGGGGAGCAGGAGAATTCAATCCTCTCCACGCTCCGCCGCTGGCCGCACTGGCTCCGCGCGGAGGTTGAGCACGATCCGGCTGATAAGGCCCAGTGTCTCGCCGTAACCCTGATCACCGACCGCAACCAGGAGTCGACCCTGCGCGAGATCCTGCGGCGCAGCTTCGGGATGACCTTCCCCCCTGAGGGCGGTGACTTCGCGATGAAGCCGCCGCCGCCGCCCAAGCCACCGCGGCGCGGGTTCGCCCCCCGCCGCAGCTGAGCCCGCCTGGCTCAATCCTCAGGCTCAGACCAGCTCTGGCGAATATCCTGAAAGAGGCGGCCATAGCGCGCCAGCCGCTCGACGGCCTCGCCGATTGCCTGCGAGTCCTTCTTGCGCCCGGCATCCTTGAGCTCCTGCCGGAGCGCCTCGAGGATGTCGTAGGCCTCGGCGATCTTCGCCTCCGCCTCCTCCAGCTGATCCGCCCACTCGTTCGTGCTGTCCATACCGGTTGTCTCCATGACGTAGTCCTATCGGGGCCTTGCGGCCAACAGCCACTGCTTGATCTGGGTGTACACCGCAGGCCGGTGCAGCAGCTCCATGTGGTTCATGTCGTACCCGACCCACTGCTCGTCCAGCGACAGGGCCATGTCCGGGTCTGGGTGCGCGCCAAGGGCGCTGTCCACGGGCACGAGCCCGTCGCCGGGGAGCTGGTCATCGAGGTCGCCCTCGATGCTCCCGGTCGTGGCCGCGATCGCGTAGCACGCCACTGCGGTCGGGAGCGGCACCGGCTGGCGCGGGTCGCCGACGTGCGTGAAGCGGTCGCGATCCGCCCAGTCCTCGTCGAGCAGGCTGCCATAGCGCAGGTCGGTGATGCCCGCGCTGCGGATCTGGCCCAGGCGCGCAAACGCGGCGGTGTAGGGGCTGCTGAGCAGCGCGGTGTCGAGCCAGTTCCCGGCCCGCTCTAGCTTCGAGCCGTGGTGCGGGGTGCCCAGGAAGATTATGGTGCGCAGGCGCTCCAGCCAGGCGTGGTTGGCCAGTGCGCCGTAGTGGCAGGCGCTGCGCGTCACCAGCCCGCCCATGCTGTGGGCGATGATCGCCAGCTCCTCCACCGGCACCGGCCAGGCGTCGGCCATTGTCGCGAGCATGTCGGCCAGCTCCCGGCCGTTCGACGAGATGTGCAGGCCAGTGTTGTAGTGCAGGTAGATGGGCGTGTAGCCCAGCTCGGCCGCCAGCAGCGCGCCGTGGTCGTGGCCCTCCTGGTCCCAGTGCTGATCCGTCAGGCACAGCCCGTGCGCTAGCAGCAGGATCTTGCCGCTGGCCTGCGGGATGGCGGCGGCGAGGGCCGGCCTGGTCAGCTCCAGCTCTCGCCCGTCTGCCTGCAGGCGCATGTGGATCGCCAGCGGGTTGTTGCTGGCGTGCAGGTAGTCGCCCAGCACGCCGTTAAGCGCGGCCAGGACATTGTCGCGCTCGGGCGATGAGCGGCGGTCGCGCAGCAGCGGCAGCAGCGGCAGCAGGGCCAGATCGATCCCTAGCCCAACCAGGGCCGTGATCGTGCGGATGCTCGTGTACACGAGGCCGGTGATGCCGCTCGTGGGGGCGTTGACCGGCGCGCCCAGGATCCCCGGCGCGCGCAGGATGGTGCTGTGCATGGCCTCGACCAGATCGGTGATCCCGAGGGTTGCATCAATCGCCATGTGGCTGACTCCCCGCACATCAGCGGGGCGGACATGGGTTGGCTTAGACATAGCACCTCCGTGCACGAGTAATTATGTGGGCAGTGTAGCACATCGCGGTATAATTGCTGGGCGCGATCTCGCTAAGACATGATTTCAGCGTACATTACAGTTCGGGCAATTGCACTGCATCAGGATGTGGTATTTCTGTTCCCTGTCCCCTGTTCTCTGTTCCCTTGTCTAAAGAGCTGAAGGACTGTCACCGATGGTTGCACCGACTGATCCGACCCCGCCGTTAGGCGGAGTTCCTTCGGATTCGCCCGAGCACGAGGGCGCAGCGCCTGACATGAGCTTCCCGATCGTGGGCATCGGCGCGTCGGCCGGGGGGCTGGCGGCCTTCGAGGCCTTCTTCTCCGCGATGCCCGCCGACTCCGAGAGTCCCATGGCCTTCGTCCTTGTGCAGCACCTCGCCCCAGACCACAAGAGCATCCTGACCGACCTGGTTCGGCGCTACACGCATATGCAGGTCTCTGAGGTTGAGGACGGTATGGTCGTGCAGCCCAACTGCGCCTATATCATCCCGCCCAACCGCGACATGGCCTTTCTCCACGGCACCTTGCAACTGATTGAGCCTGAGGCGACGCGCGGCGCGCGCCTGACGATCGACTTCTTCTTCCGCTCGCTCGCCGAGGACCAGCGCGAGCGGGCGATCTGCATTGTGCTCTCTGGCACGGGCAGCGACGGCACCCTGGGCGTGCGCGCGATCAAGGGCGAGGGCGGCATGGTGATGGCCCAGCGCCCCGACACCACCGAGTACGACGGCATGCCCCGCAGCGCTATCGCTACCGGCCTGGTGGATTATGTGCTGCCGCCGGACGAGATGCCTGCCCAGCTCTTGGCCTATGTGAACCATACCTTCGGCAAGCGCGCGCGCCCGATCACCACCATCCCTTCGCCAAGGGTCTCGGATACGCTGAAGAAGATCTGCGTGGTGCTGCGCTCCCAGACCGGCCACGACTTCTCGCAGTATAAGCAGAATACGCTCATCCGCCGAATCGAGCGGCGCATGGCCCTGCATCAGATCGAGCGCGCGGACGAGTACCTCCAGTACCTCCAGCAGCAGCAGCCCGAGGTCGAGTCTCTGTTTCGCGACCTGCTGATCGGCGTCACCAGCTTCTTCCGCGACCCGGAGGCCTTCGCTATCCTCGAGGCCCAGGTCATCCCGCGCATCTTTGCCGGCAAGTCGGTCGGACAGACAGTGCGCGTGTGGGTGTGCGGATGCTCCTCTGGCGAGGAGGCCTACTCGATTGCGATCCTGTTCCAAGAGTATATGGACGCCCTAAAGCAGACGCTTCGGGTGCAGGTCTTCGCGACGGATGTGGACTCGCGGGCGATCGACCATGCCCGCAGCGGCGTCTTTCCGGCCAACATCGCCGATGATGTCTCGCCCGATCGCCTGGCCCGCTTCTTTACTCAGACCGTCGACTCCGGCCGCTATCGCATCCATAAGTCCATCCGCGATATGCTGGTCTTCTCTGAGCAGGATGTGATCAAAGACCCGCCCTTCTCGAAGCTCGATCTGATCAGCTGCCGCAACCTGCTGATCTATCTCGGCGTGAGCCTGCAGAAGAAGCTCATCCCTATGTTCCACTACGCCCTGAATCCGGGGGGCACCCTGTTCCTGGGAACCTCCGAGACGATCGGCGACTTCGCCACGCATTTCGTCCCACTGGATCGCAGGTGGAAGCTCTATCTGCGTCAGGAAGACCCTCCCGGCAACACGCGCTTGACCCTGAGCCAGATTGTGCCGCCCGTATTGGTGGATGGCGATCTATCTGAGCTGCCGCAGCGGGTCGTGGGCCGCGGCGACAGCAAGCTCGACCTGCGTGGGGTGGCCGAGCAGTCGCTGCTGGCTCACTACGCTCCGGTCGGCGTGCTGATCAATGGGCGTGGCGAGATCTTGCATATCGTTGGCCGCACCGGCAGCTACCTCGAACCCACCCCTGGCGACGCCGGTATGAACATTCTGCTCATGGCCCGTGAGGGGCTGCGGCGCGAGCTGACGACCGCAATCTATAAAGCCGTGTCTCGCCGCGAGCTGGTGCGCTACCAGGGGGTCCGGGTGAAGAACAACGGCTCCTTCATCACGGTCAACCTCACCGTGCGGCCGGTGGCCACCAGCACCGAGAGCGCGGCGCTGGTCGACATGTTCCTGGTTGTGTTCGAGGAGGTTGTGCCGGTCGATCAGGATCTGCCGATCCAATACGTTGACACACTCGACGTGGACAGCCTGAACCGTGACGCACGCATCAACGCCCTTGAGCAGGAGCTGCGGGCGAAGGACGAGTACCTCCAGACGACCCTTGAGGAGATGGAGACGACCAACGAGGAGCTGCAGTCGATCAACGAGGAGCTGCAGTCGACCAATGAGGAGCTGGAGACATCGAAGGAGGAGCTGCAGTCGGTCAACGAGGAGCTGTCCACGGTGAACGCCGAGCTGCAGAACAAGGTCTTCGACCTGTCGCGGGCCAATAATGACATGAATAACCTGCTGGCCGGCACGGGTGTTGGCACGCTATTTGTTGATATGCAGCTGCGGATCACGCGATTTACGCCCGCCATCACCCAGGTGATCAACTTGATCCAGCCCGACGTGGGCCGGCCCGTGGGCGATATCGCCTCGAACCTGGTGGGCTACGCGAGCCTGGTGACGGATGTGCAGAGCGTGCTGGACAACCTTGTGCCTCGCGAGGCTGAGGTGCGGGCGAAGTCGGGCACGTGGTTCCTGATGCGCATCCGGCCCTACCGCACGCTGGAGAATGTGATCGAGGGCGCGGTGATCACATTCATCGATATTACGCAGCGCAAGCAGATCGAAGCGGCGCTGAGCGGTAGCGATCCAACGGAGCTGCCTCTCCCGCTCGTATAGCGAAGGGTGAAGCTATGGGCGCAAGTGAAGATGATGTTCAGCCTGCCGAAACGCCGCAGGCCGCCTTGGCGGCGGCTATCCGCCAGCGCGCTGAGCGTATCGTCGGTATGGCTGAGGAGGATGATCTGGGGTTCCGCACTCCCAAGGAGATCCGGGAGCTCATTCACGAGCTGCGCGTACACCAGATCCAGCTAGAGCTGCAGAACGATGAGCTGCGCCGCACCCAGTATGAGCTGGAGCTTGTGCGCGCCCGCTACTTTGACCTCTATGATCTGGCCCCGGTCGGCTACCTCACGCTCAATGCGCATGGCCTCATCCAGGAGGCGAATCTGACCGCCGCGTCCGTCTTGCACGCGCCCCGCCGCGATCTGCTCAGGCAGCCACTCACGCGGTATATCCTCCCCGAGGATCAAGATCGCTACTACCTGTACCGCAGAGCGCTGGTGGCGGCGGGCGACCCGCAGTCCTGCGAGCTGCACATGCGCCGGCTGGATGGCAGCCTGTTCTGGGCGCGCCTGGAGACAACCGTGGCGCATGAGGGGGCCGGCGGGGCCGACGTCTACCGCATGGTGATGAGCGACATCTCGGCGCGCGTGCAGGCGGAGGACGATCTCCGTGAGCTGAACGCAATGCTGGAGCAGCGCGTAGACCAGCGCACGGCGGCCCTCGGCGCGAGCGAGCAGCAGCTCCGCCGCGTGAACGCCGAGCTGACGCAATCCCTGCGGCTCAAAGACGAGTTTCTGGCGATGATGAGCCACGAGCTGCGCACGCCGCTGAACACCATCCTCGTGATGACCGAGTCCCTGCGGGAGAACCTCTACGGGCAGCTCACGGAGCGCCAGCGTCAGATCCTGGCCATGGTTATGCAGAGCGGACAGCACCTGCTCGCGCTGATCACCGATATCCTCGATCTGACCCGCATCGCGGCGGGCCGGGAGTCGCTCAATCTTGGCCCCGTCGCTGTGGACGACATCTGCGCCACCGCCATGATGCTGATCCGGCCCGCCGCCCAGGCGAAGGGCATCGCGGTGCGCCAGCTGATCGCGCCGGGGATCACCGCGCTGCGCGCCGACGCGCGCCGCATGACCCAGGTGCTGGTCAACCTGCTCACCAATGCGGTAAAGTTCACCCCGGCGGGCGGCGAGGTGGGCCTGGAGGTGACGGCCAACACCGCCCAGGAGCGTATCCGGTTCAGCGTGTGGGACACGGGCATCGGCATCGCGGGCACCGACCAGGGCCGGATCTTCGAGCCATTCACCCAGATCGACGGGCGCCTGGCGCGGAACTACGAGGGGCTGGGGCTGGGCCTCAGCCTGGTGCAGCGCCTTGTGGACCTGCACGGCGGCAGCATCACGCTGGAGAGCGCCCCCGGCCAGGGGAGCCGCTTCACGGTCAGCCTGCCCTGGGCGACTGCCGAGAACAGCCTGTCGGCGGCCAGCGCGCCGCTGGCCACCCCCGCCGTCGCGGCGCCGCCCCGGCGGGTGCTGATCGCCGACGATCACGAGCCCACCCTGGCCCTCTACGAGGATCTGCTCGCCAAGTGCGGGTATCATGTCTCGGTCGCGCGCACAGGCGAGGAGGCCCTTGCGCAGGCGCGGGCGGCCTGTCCCGACGTGGTGGTGATGGACATCCAGCTACCGGGGATGGACGGGCTCACCGCGATCCGCTATATCCGGGGCGACCCGACGATCTCCGGGGTGCCGATCATCGCGCTGACGGCGCTGGCCATGCCGGGCGACCGCGAGCGCTGTCTGACGGCGGGGGCCAGCGCGTACCTTGCCAAGCCGGTGAGCCTGAGCACCCTGCTGGCGACGATTGACGAGCAGCTGCGTTAGCCCGCCAGCGAGGCCACCAGCGTTGTCGCCGCCGCCTGGTCGAGCGCCCGGGCGAACAGCCAGCCCTGCCCGTAGTCGCAGTTTAGCTCCCTGAGCTGATCCCGCTGCGCAACCGTCTCGATCCCTTCGGCAATGGCCTCCATGCCCAGTGAGCGCGCCAGGCTGACGATCGCCGAGATGATCTCGTTGTGCTCTCCGTTTGTGCCCATCTGGCTGATGAACGAGCGGTCGATCTTGAGTGTGTCCACCGGGAACTGGTGCAGGTAGCTGAGTGACGAGTAGCCGGTGCCGAAGTCGTCGATGCTGATCTGCACCCCAAGATCCTTGATCCGCCTGAGCGTCTCGGCGGCCTGCGCCTTGCCGATCAGCGCACCCTCGAGGATCTCCAGCTTCAGCTGCTTGGCCGACAGCCCGGTCTCCCGCAAGGCGTTGTCGATCAGATCAAGCAGGTCCGGCTGCGCCAGCTGCTTGGCCGACAGGTTGACGCTCATCATCAGCGGCGGCAGGCCCGGCAGCTGCGCCTGCCACTCCGCCAGCTGCCGGCACGCCTCGCGCAGCACGATCTGGCCCAGCACGGTGATCATCCCGGTGTCCTCGGCGACCGGGATGAACATGTCGGGCGGGATCATGCCGCGCTCCGGGTGCTGCCAGCGCACCAGGGCCTCGAAGCCGACGATCTGCTCGGTGTGCAGCGACACGATCGGCTGGTAGTGGACGCGCAGCTCCGACCGGTCGAGCGCGCGGCGCAGGTCGCTCTCGATCCGTAGCAGCTCCAGCGCATCAGCGTGCATGGCGTCGTCAAACACCGCGTAGCGCGCCCTGCCCTGCAGTTTGGCCTGGTACATGGCCGTGTCGGCGTCGCGCAGCAGCTCCTCGGGCCGCTCGTAGTTGTCGCCGCTCAGGGCGATCCCGATGCTGACGCTGGTGAAGATCTCGTGGCCGTGGATGTGAATAGGCGCGGCCAGGATCCTCTGGATGCGCTCAGCGATCTCGGTTGCGTCCCTCGGCTGCTGGAGCGGGTCGAGCAGGATCGTGAACTCATCGCCGCCAATCCGGGCGATCGTGTCGTTGGGCCGCAGACACTGCTGAAGCTTCTGCGCTGCGGTGAGCAGCAGCTCGTCGCCGACCATGTGCCCCAGGCTGTCGTTGACGGTTTTGAAGCGGTCGAGGTCGAGGAACAGCACGGCGAAGGTGGCCTCATCTACGCTGCGGATGCGCCTGCGCCTGCGCATGGCGTGGCTGAGCCGATCCATAAACAGCGCCCGGTTTGGCAGGCTGGTCAGGCTATCGTGCAGCGCGTCGTGGCGCAGACGCTCCTCGGCCAGTTTGCGATCCGTGATGTCGGTCTGCGAGCCGACCATGCGCGTCGCCAGGGTCGCCGTCTCACCGATCGCCAGGCCGCGGCAGAGCATGTAGCGGTAGCCGCCATCCGCGTGTGTGATGCGGTACTCCAGCTCGAAGTGGTCGATCAGGCGGCGCGCGTGGGCCGCCAGGCGTGTCCGCATCGGCTCCAGGTCGTTGGGGTGGATGCGGCTGAACCACTCCTCGGGGGCGGTGCTGATCGCATCCTCGGCGTAGCCGAGCATCGCCTTCCAGCGCGGCGAGAAGAAGATCTGGCCGCTGGTGAGGTCCCAGTCCCACAGGCCATCGTTGGCGCCGCGGGCGGCCAGGGCGTAGCGCTCCTCGCTGTTGCGCAGGGCTGCCAGGGCCTGCCGCAGGCGCTCCTCACTGCCGCGCAGCTCGGCCTGCCGGTCGCCCTCGATCTGTCTGCGGTGGCGCATCGATATCAGCACCAGGGCGGCGCCGATCAGGTTGACTGCCAGTGATGCCATCAGCGATGTAGCGCCGGCGACCTTGTCTGGTATCAGGCTGGGCAGGAGCAGCAGGCCGACGAGGTTGATCGCCGCGAGCAGCAGCACCCCGTGCCACGAGACAAAGATGCTGCTCAGGAAGAGCCCCAACACCAGATAGCTGACGGCCCCGTCCACGCCAGGCGCGGATGAGCTTATGATTGTGGTGAAGATCGCCAGCGGACATATGGCGATCATCATGCCGACGGCCAGCCGATAGTGGGTCGTGCGGCTGAAGGCGTAGGCTCCGATCAGAAACATATAGCCAGACCAGCGCGGGCTGTAGCTTGGGACGCTCAGCAGCTGGACGATGTCGACCGTCACGAACAGCACCAGCATAGTCAGCAGCATGATGGCCAATAGCCGTGTGCTGCGACGCTGCCCGGAGTCGGTGATCGCATCGCAAGGTTCGATCAACACCCGCTGGAGCCTTCTGCTCGCGGGGGTGGGTGTGATCGGGTCTGGCGACGGTGTCTGATTGATCGCCATATGCCAATACGGCGCTCACGCCAATGATATCACAATGGCCTTTGCGCTTGTAGGGGTGATAATCCTATCCTTCGCTCTCCTATTTATAGCACACTTTTCCCTAGCGCTTTATCGCACCGTACTCAGTTCGTAGGGGCAATCCCTACGGGGTGGACTACCACACCCCCGATCCCATTGCCAAAGGCGTTTGGGATTGCTTTTCGGATGATGTTGTACGCGCCGTTCACGTCGGCATTGATCCGCCGACCGTCTGCGGTGCGAAACATCCCGCGCGTGACCCGCTTGCCCACATAGCGTTCGCGGTGTCCCATCGGCTCGGCATCTAGAAAGCTGCACTTGCTCGTGTGGCTCTCGTTGATCGTGCGAACCTCGATGCCGACCAATTCCGCTTTGTACTGGAGCATTTGGATGAAGCGGGCGTGCGGCACCTGCACGAAGTTCTGATTGTTCCGCATAGCCCTTTGCCGCACAGTAACTCACGAGGCGATCTGCCTGTGTGTCAAGATTTGGCTTGTTCTCTGCCGCAGACACCCGCGCATAAATCGCGACACGGATTGGTGCCGTTGCGGTGTTTTCATCCTCAGTGATGATGATTGTGCCCGTGGGAAGTTGGTGCCCGCGAATCGTGCCCGCCTTAAACCAGCGCCATGCCGTTTCGTAGCGAACCCCAACCTTATTGTGCATACTCGCTGAGCTTCATCGCACAAGTGTATCATAAAACGCTATAGCAATCCTACGCCAATTGTGAAGCCCGCGCTGCGTCCATGCCCTCTGCCCGGTGGCTGAAGCCACGGGCTACGGGTACGAAGGCCGCCTGCGCGGCCTGGAGCAGCCGGCGCAGGCCGGCTTCGTCACCCAAGAGCCGGGGGCTTCAGCCCCCCGGCTTCACGACCGCGATAGGATTGCTATATAAAACGCTATGCTTCCTATGAACGTTTATGATACTCTAAAACTACGGCGGCCTCGCCAACCTTGACAACGCGATGTGCTCGTGATACAGTGTTTTTAATTAATAACAGTGTTTTAGATCGGGGAGGCGCGAACAGATGCCGACCTACAGCGCAGTGCGAGATCAGAATCACGAGACACTTCGGCGCAGCGTCATCGCCGCCGCCGAGGGCCTGCTGATCGGCCCGGGCGCCGATGCGGTGACGGTGCGGCGCGTCGCCCAGCAGCTCGGCTGCTCAACCACCGTGATCTACAGCCTGTTCGGCAGCAAGGATGGCCTGGCCAACGCCCTCTACCAGGATGGCTGCCGGCTGCTGCAAACGGCCCTCGCCTCCGTCCCGCACCAGGGTGATCCAACCCGCTATATGACCGACCTGGGCTGGGCCTACTGGGACTTCGCCCAGCGGCACCCGCAGTACTACACGTTCATGTTCAGCGGGGCTCTGCCCGAGTTTACCCCAAGCTCGGCGAGCCTCCAGGATGTCGCCGCCGCGATCAGCCTGGTGAGCGCGGTGATTGAGGGCTACCGCTCAGCGGGCGTGCTGATCACCGACGATGTTCATCAGACGGCGAAGATGATCTGGGCGGCGCTGCACGGCGTGGTGCAGCTCTTCTTCGCCGGCCACCTGGGCGATCAGTTCGCGGCACAGGGGATCTATGAGCGGGTGCTGATCACGATCATCGGGTCGCTGCTGGTGGAGTAGCGGGATGGCCCGCCGAAGGGCCTGTGCTCTTGATATCGTGCCGATAACGATGTTATTTTTGCGCAACGCCGACGCGCGAAAGGACTCCACACATGTCGAGCTACAAAGGGAAGACCGCCCTTGTCACCGGGGCCTCGTCGGGGATCGGGGCGGCGTTCGCGCGCGAGCTGGCGCGGCGCGGGATGCACCTCATCCTTGTGGCTCGCAGCGCCGACAAGCTGCGGCAGCTGGCCGCTGATCTCACGGCGACGTATGGTGTCCGCGCCGAGGTGCTGCCCTGCGACCTGGGGGCCGATGGCGCGGTCGAGCGGGTGTGCGCCGAGGTCGCCCAGCGCGGGCTGTCCGTCGATCTGCTGGTCAACAACGCCGGGTTCGCCTCCCACGGTCGCTTCGAGGAGCTGGCCGCCGCCCGCGACCGCGAGCTGGTGATGGTGAATGTGGCCGCCCTGGTCGATCTGGCCCACGCTTTTGTGCCGCAGCTGCTGGCCCGCCGCGGCGCGGTGATCAACGTCGCATCAATCTTGGCCTATACGCCCACCCCCTATATGGCCGTCTACGGCGCGACAAAGGCATTCGTCACGTCGTTCTCGGCGGCCCTGGCCGAAGAGTACCGCGGGCGCGGGCTGCGGGTGCTGGCGCTCTGCCCTGGGGCCACCGACACGGGCTTCTTCGAGGTCGCGGGCAGCGACTCGATGGTCCTTGGGCGCAAGCGCAGCCCGAAGCAGGTCGTCTCCACCGCCCTGCGCGCCCTGGAGCGCGGCCAGTCTGTGGCGATCGATGGCGCGGCAAATGCCCTGATGGCCATCTCGTCCAAGCTGGCACCCTTCGCCCTGGCCGCCCTCGTCACCGGATGGATCACCCGCCCGCGGCCAGCTGCCAAGCCGGGCGCGGCGGCCAGGCACGCGCGCTAGTACTGCGTCCGAGTTTCTGTGCCGAGTTGGGAGTTTTGCGGAGAGGGACAAGCCCTCTCCGCAAAACCCCCTGCCGAGTTGGGAGACGCAGCACACGCGCCAGTGGCCGGGCAAGCCCTCTCCGCAAAACCCCCTGCCGAGTTGGGAGAGGCGCGGAGAGGGCTTGTCCCTCTCCACAAAAAACCTCTTTATTATCCATCAAATGAAGATGGACGGAGTACGAATACTCTGTCCAAGTTATTCTGATGGGCTGGGAGAGGCGTGGAGAGGGCTTGTCCCTCTCCACAAAAAACCTCTTTATTATCCATCAAATGAAGATGGACGGAGTACGAATACTCTGTCCAAGTTATTCTGATGGGCTGGGAGAGGCGTGGAGAGGGCTTGTCCCTCTCCACAAAAAACCTCTTTATTATCC
>JBAXES010000035.1:0-14929 GCA_037140315.1 Chloroflexales bacterium | reverse complement strand
CTCTCGCGCCACGACGCAGTGGCGCTGCGCGAGAGGAAGTGAGAAGCGATGATCGATATGATCGCTACCACACTTCGGATCGCGGAGCTTTGTGATAGTTGGCAGAGCCCCCAGGTGCCGTGTGCGCCCGGGGGCTTTGCTATGCTGATCGACCGCGTGGGGGCGGCGTACCTGCCTGGTCGCCCCGTTATAGGGATGGAGGGCCGTGATGGATCTCACTGTCAAGAGCCGTAACGGAAAAGTCACCGAGCGTCAGCGCCAGCACATCGAAGAGAAGCTCGGGAAGCTTGGGCGCTACATGGACCAGATCACCAGCGCAACTGTCGAGGTGCATACTGAGCAGCACCGACAGGCGGGCGAGGTCCACCGCGTCCAGGTTACCCTTACCGGCGACCGTGGGGTCATCCTGCGGGCCGAGGAGCAGTCGTCTGACCTCTATGGAGCGATCGACGAGGTGCAGAGCGTGCTCCAGCGGCAGATCCAGCGTTACAAGGAGAAGTACTGGCGCCGCGAGCGACAGCGCCGACAGATCGATAAGATCGCCGCGAGTGATGTGGCGCCGGTCGTCGATAAGGTTGCCATAGACGATGACTCCGAGGGCCGCGAGGTAGAGGTGATCCGCACCAAGCAGTTCACCCTGCGTCCGATGTTCACCGATGATGCGATCGAGCAGATGGAGCTGCTCGGCCACAGCTTCTTCGTCTTTCAGGATGCCGAGAGCCAGCGGCTCAGCGTGCTCTACCGCCGCCGCGACGGGAACTACGGCCTGATCGTTCCCGACGCCGTGTAGGTGCTACTGCGGTGATGTGACTGGTGCTGGGGGTGGCTTTGCCACCCCCAGCTTTTTTTTGGAGAGGTAAGGCTTTTATGTTATGCTGAGCTACCTACACTACATCCTAGTAAATGAGCAACAGCGCTGCTATGAAACGCACCCTCTGGATCGTCGCCACTCTGATCACCCTCGCCCTGAGCTTCCGCCCCGCCGCCCGCGCCGAGCAGCAGCTGTCTGCAGCAACGAGTGTCTACCTGCCGCTGATCTCCCGGTCGGGGACAGCGGCGCAGACTGCCGTGCAGCGCCAGATGGCCGACCAGGTGCTCGCCCTGGTGAACAGCGAGCGGGCCGTCGCCGGCTGCGCCGCTCTGACGATGAACGATAAGCTGATTATGGCCGCCCAGGGCCACAGCCAGGATATGGCCGAGAAGGGCTTCTTCAGCCACACCAACCCTGACCCGAGCCGGGCCACGCTTAGCCAGCGCATCGACGCGGTGGGTTACAGCTGGTCGGCCCTGGGCGAGAATATCGCCGCCGGCTACAGCACCCCCACCGCCGTGATGGCTGGCTGGATGAGTAGCTCAGGGCACCGGGCCAACATCCTCAACTGTAGCTACGCCGAGATCGGCGTCGGCTACTACGCCGGCGGCTCCTACGGCAGCTACTGGACGCAGGACTTCGGGCGACCGTAGCGCACTGAGGTACTGAGCCACTGAGCTGCGTGCCCTACGCTGTCGCGAGCGCTCGCACCTGGGCGATGATATCCGGCGCCGTCACCAGGGCCTCGCCAACCAGCACCGCGTCGGCGCCGAGGGCCCGCACCTGGGCCACGTGCTCTGGGGTGAAGATCCCGCTCTCGCTCACCAGGGCCGGGCGCCCGGGGCCGGCGGGGAGCAGCCGCGCCAGCCGGGCGGTGGTGTCCAGGCTGATCTGGAAGCTGTGCAGGTCGCGGTTGTTCACGCCCACCACCGGCGCGGCGATGGCCATGGCCCGCTCCAGCTCGGCCTCGTCGTGTACCTCCACCAGGGCCTGCATGCCCAGGCTCGCCGTCAGGGCCAGCAGATCGCGTAGGGCGGCGTCGTCAAGCGCGGCCACGATCAGCAGTAGGGCGTCGGCCCCGTAGGCCCGCGCCTCGTAGACCTGGTACGGGCCGATGATGAAGTCCTTGCGTAGCAGCGGCGGCGCGCCGGGCAGCTGGCGGATGGCCTCAAGGTACTTCAGGCTGCCCTGGAAGAAGCGCACGTCGGTGAGCACCGAGATGGCGGCGGCCCCGCCCGCGATGTAGGCGCTGGCCAGGGCCAGGTGGTCGAACGACTCGAGCAGCACGCCGCGGCTCGGCGAGGCCTTCTTCACCTCGGCGATCAGCGCGGTGGCGTCGGGTCGGCGCAGGGCTGCGGCGAAGTCGCGCACCGCCGGCGCCCGCCCGATCCGCTCCTCCAGGGCCGCCATGGGCACCTTCGCCTGCTGGCGGGCCACCTCCTCGGCCTTATGGCGTAATATCTTGGTCAGAAATGTCTCGCTCACAAACCTCTCCTTATACCTGCGGTGTCGCGATACCACATAATCTTTGCGCATTGGCTGGCACCGCAGGCGCCAGCCAATGCGCAAAGATCGAAAACTTCCACGCTGCCGCAGGAGCCTGTCGCGGCAGCGTCAGCGCCGCCCGCGCGGCGCGGCGAGGGCGCGCAGGTCGCCCAGGAGCACTACCTCGTCGTCGGGCTGGAGCGTGGCGGCGAGAGGCGGCGGGGCCAGTGCCCTGCCGTGGCGACGCAGCGTGATCGCCAGCAGGCCGGCCCGATCGCGCAGGTAGTCCATGCGCTGCCCGTCCAGCCAGTCGCCTGTCCGCACAGTCACGGTGCGGGTGGCGAACAGCCGCTCGCCGATATCGAAGGCGTAGCCGACATCGTACAGCACAGCTGCGGCGGCCAGGGCGGGCGCGGCCAGGGCCGAGGTGCTGTAGGCCGTGTTGATCCCGAAGAGGGCCGAAAGGCGCTCGGCGAAGACATCGCTGAATACCCGCAGCACCAGGTGGATGTCGGGTCGGAGGCCGCGGGCCGCCAGCCCCACCTGCACATTCACCAGGTCGTTGCTGTACAGCGAGGCCACCGCGTAGGCCTGCTCCAGCCCCGCCTCCTCAAGCACCCGCAGGTTGCGGGCGTCGCCGCGCAGCACCCGCACGCCCAGCTGGGCGATCTCGGTGATGATCGCCTGCGGCGTCTCCGGCGTGCAGATCGCCACGATCTCGGAGCGCGGCGCGCTCGCCAGCAGCAGGCGGATGACCTGGATGCCAACCTGGCCCATGCCACAGACGATGATCGTATTGTAGCGCGCGCCGGGGCGCCCGGCCCGCCGCAGCTGGGGGGGCGCGGCGCCTGCGCTGGGGCGGTTATCCGCGCGCGCCCGCGCAAGGGCGTCGATGCGACCGAGGAGCAGCACGACGTCCCCGGCGCTGATCTCCTGCGCCGCTCTGCCGCTCCGCTCGCGCCCGGCCTGGTCGCGGTGGCGCAGCACGCGCACGGCGTAGTCATCCTCGACGCTGCGGGCGAATCCGGCGAGCGCGCTCCTGGGGGTCACGGTCAGCTCCGCGATGCCAAGCAGTTCCTCGGGCAGGCTGATCGCCTGGACGATATCGTGGCTGATCGCGGCAGTGGCGAAGGTGGGGGCCGCTAGGTTCGAGATGTTAAATGCCGTGTTGGGGCCGAAGCTGCGCTCGAGGTTGGTGTCGAGCTCACGGTTGTAGATGCGCAGCACGGTCTGCAGCTCCAGGCGGCGGCGCCGCGCCGTGAGCGCGATCTCGACATTCCGCAGGTCGTCATTGACCACCGCGATCAGGCCGCGGGCGCGCGCGATCCCGGCCTGCGCCAGCACATCAGGGTCGCGCGCGTCGCCCAGGATCACCGGGACCTTCAGGCGCAGCACGGTGGAGACGAACTCGCTCTCCCATGCGGTCTCGATCACCACCACCTCGTAGCCGGCGTCGAGGAGCTGCAGCACCGCGCGGTAGCCCACCCGGCCCAGCCCGCAGATGATCAGGTGGCCGCTGAAGGTGCGCGCCAGCGACTCCTGCCAGGCCTCGGGGCGGGCGCTCTTATCGAAGATCAGTCGCCCCAGGTCGATCGCGCTCTGGAGCAGGAAGAACAGGCCGAGGAGCGGGATGGCGAAGAAGAGCAGCCGGCCCAGCGGATCGACGGGGAACTCCAGACCGCTCTGGAAGATCAGCAGCTTGATGGCCTCGTACAGCGCCTGTGCGAGGTCAACGCCACAGAGCGGGGCCGCACAGCTCACCCTCGTCGGGAAATAGTCAAGGAAGAGGTAGAGCGTGCCTCCGGCCAGCACGAGCAGCAGGGCGATCAGCGGGAACCATGCCTGGCGCAGGATGCGGGCGTCATCGCGCAGGTTGGCCCAGATCAGGCGCCAGAGCGGGTGACGTCGCCGCCGACCGCGCAGGCGCTCCAGGCGAACCTCGTCCTCCGATGCGGTTGGCCGCGGTGGTGCGGGCTTGGGCGCGGCGGCCATAGATCTCCAGATTGCGCTGATTGATACTGCCGGCAGCATCAATCAGCGCAATGAACAGTGCTGTGCGGCTCGCGAGCCACCCCTACGCGGCGTTGCTGGCCGCAACCATGCGCGCCAGGCGTGCGCGCGCCTGGCCCCCGTCGATGCTGGCCCGGGCCATAGCGAGGCCACCGGCCAGGTCGCCGGCTAGGTCGCCAGCCACCAGGGCGGCGGCGGCGTTGAGCAGCACCACATCACGGCGCGGCCCAGCCTCCTCGCCGCTGAGGATGGCGCGCACGATCGCCGCGTTGGTGGCCACATCCCCGCCGCGCAGGTCTAGCTGGGGGGCGCGGGCCAGCCCGAGATCCTCGGGGGCCACCGTCTGCATGGTGGGCGCCTGGCCGCCGCGCACATCGTAGATCACGTTGGGCCCGCTCAGGGTCAGCTCGTCCACCCCGCCGTCGCCGTGTACCACCAGGGCGTGGACGGTGTCGAGTCGGCTGAGGGCGCGGGCCAGCTTCTCGGCCAGGGCCGCGCTGGCCACGCCGAGCACCTGGTGGCGGGCGCGGGCCGGGTTCGTGAGCGGGCCGAGGATGTTGAAGGCCGTGCGGATGCCGATCTCGCGGCGCACCGGCCCGGCAAAGCGCATGGCCGGGTGGAACTTTGGCGCGAACATGAAGGCGATCCCGGCCTCGCTCAGGCAG
This sequence comes from Chloroflexales bacterium, assembly GCA_037140315.1. Lineage (GTDB taxonomy): Bacteria > Chloroflexota > Chloroflexia > Chloroflexales > Chloroflexaceae > Oscillochloris. The sequence continues at coordinate 9,958 of JBAXES010000035.1, read as the reverse complement.
CGGGCCACCCCCTCGGCGTCGAGGTCGATCTTCACCCCCAGTCCCTCAAGCACATCGGCGCTGCCGCAGACGCTTGACATGGCTCGGTTGCCGTGCTTTGCGACGGTCAGCCCCGCACCGGCGGCCACGAAGGCCGCAGCCGTGCTGATGTTGAAGGTGTGGGATCCGTCGCCGCCGGTGCCGCAGGTGTCGGCCACCGGGCCGTCGAAGTAGACGGGGGTGGCCTTCTGGCGCATCACCTCGGCCATCCCGGCGATCTCGGCGTCGGTCTCGCCCTTCAGGTGCAGCGCGGTGAGGAAGGCGCCCATCTGGGCCGGGGTTGCCGCGCCGGTCATGATCTCGTCCATCACCATCGCCGCCTCAGCCTGGCTCAGATCTCGCCCGCCGGCCACGGCGATAATCGCCTCGCGAATATTCACCCCGGTTCCCCCCAATCCTTAAAGCGGTAGCGCGCCCCTATTGTATGCCCCCCCGCGCCCCCGGTCAATAACGCCACGTGGGCGGCCAGCGGCGCACCGTGCGTCACACATCATCCGCACCTGAGCAGTGCAACGCGCTGCTGCCGCCAGAGGCCGTGATCGGGCGGATCGGCGGCGAGGAGTTCGCCATCATGCTGCCCGGCGCGGACGAGTCCCGCGCTATGGCGGCGCTGGAGGCCGTCCGTCGGCATATCGCGGGGCGACCGGTGCCCACGCAGCAGGGCGAGATCATAGTGACAATGAGCGTCGGGGTGGCCACGCTCAATGCGCGCAGCGAGGTCACCCTTGACCAGCTGCTGGATCGCGCAGACCAGGCGCTCTACCAGGCGAAGCGGGGCGGGCGCAACCGCACCTGCGCATTCGCCACAGACCCCGGCGTGGAGGACACCGATCAGCCCCACGCGCCGGGCTACCGCGACTCCCGGACACCGATCAGGAGACGGCGTGACGAGACGCAGTAGGCTTATGCCTGGAGCTCCATCACTTCCCCCCGAGGCCCTCGCGGATGATCCGCAGCCCCTCCAGGACCCAGGGGTCCTGATCCTCGCTGTAGCGGGTCCAGTCCTGCGTGAGCGTTATGTTGGGCTGAACCCCGACTCCCTCCAGGTTATTCCCGCCGCGCAGGCGGAAGCCCTCCTGGGCGACCCAGAGCCGGGCGCCGCCGGTCAGATCGTAGGAGTAGATCGTCTCGGTGTTGCCCGCAGACGGTGCGCCGATGACGATCGCGCCGGCCTCGTGCTGGAGGATGCCGGCCAGCAGCTCGGCGTACGATGCGGTGCCGCCGTCGATCAGCACCACCAGGGGCACGCCGTGCAGGTCGGGCGCGACATCGCCGCTGATCTCCAGCGGCGTGTCGCCCTGGCGGCTGAAGAAGTCGCCCACCTGGCCGCGCACAAAGTGGCCGAGCAGCCCGGTGAGCACCCCGCGCCAGCCGCCCGGATTGCGCCGCAGGTCGATGATCAGGCCGTTCAGGTGCCCGTCGCGCGTCATCGAGTCAAGGGATGCGGCGGCTAGGTCGGCCATATCATTCACCCAGAGCGTCGTTACCTCCAGGTAGCCCACGCGGCCGGGCAGCATGCGCGACTCAGGCGTGATCCGGCCCTCTACTAGTCGGCGGGTGATCACCATGTCGCGGCTCTCCTCACCGGGGCGCACGACGGTCAGCCGCACCTTGCTCCCCTCCGGCCCCTGGATGTCGGCCTGGGTGTAGAAGACCCCGTCGACGGCCACAATCCGGTCGCGCGCCCGCAGGCCGGCCCGGTCTGCCGGGCTGTCGGGGAAGACGTGCTGGATCAGCAGCGAGTCTGGCAGGGGCAGGGCGATCACGCCGATCCCGACCTGCTCATCGCGGCCGCTGCTCAGCACGTCCTCTTTCTGCGCCGCGCTCGGTGCCAGCAGCCGCGAGTGGTTATCGTTGAGCCGCTGGATCATCGCGCCCAGCAGGCGGTAGAACTCCTCGTCGCTCCCGGCGTGCTCGACGAGCGGCACAAACTCCTCGCGCATCGCGGCCCAGTCCAGGCCGTGGAAGTCGGCGTAGAGGTAGTTGTCGTTCACCGCTGTCCAGATCTCGGCGAGGATCTGCTGGCGCACTAATTGCGGGATGCTGGTGGGCGTCGGGTTCTCGCGCGCCGTGGTGGGGCGGGGTGCCGGGGCGGATATTGCCGTGGCCTGAGGTGGCACTGAGGGCTCCGGGGTGACATATTCGGTCGGGGTGGCGATGGCCGTCGCCGCAGAGACGACGGCGATCGGGGTGCCCGTCGGCCGCGCCGGGAGCTGCGCTGCATGAGCGCTGCAGCTAGCCGTGATCAGCGCCATGGCCGCGATGGCTGTGCCACGCCGCCAGAGCTGCTGCGATACCCGAAGTTGGATCATGTTCCTACAGACCATCGCCTTAATAGGGTGAGGTGATCGGGCGACACGGTGACAGATTCGCTACCCCTGTATTCTTGTCGCCCCGTCGTCCTCATTCCGTCGCAAAGGCCGCAGCGAGCACCTCGCCAGCCAGCCGTGCGCCGGCGCTGCTGCCTTCGCCGCCGCTCTCGACCATCACGGCCACCGCGTAGCGCGGGTTGTCGAGCGGGGCGAGGGCGATAAACCAGGCGTGCGGCGGCGCCCCCGGCACATGCTCGGCCGTGCCCGACTTCCCGCCCACGGCGATCCCTGGCACGTACTCGCTCACCACCTTGCCGAATCCGTATCGCGCGACCGCCGCCATGTTTGCGCGCATCACTTGGGCGATGTCAGCCGACATCGCCCGGCGGATCGGTCGCGCCGACTGCGCGACGATCAGGCCGCCGTCGGGCCGGGTGATCTTCTGAACCAGGTAGGGCCGCATCATCACGCCATTGTCGGCGATCGCCGCCGTGATCATCGCCATCTCTAGCGGGGTGACCAGCAGCTGTCCCTGGCCGTAGCCCGGGTCGGCCATGCCGCGCGGCTGGTTGAGGAACCCCGGGTCCACGTAGAGCAGGCTCGCTGCCGTCGGCAGGTCGCTGAACTCGCCATAGGTCGCCGGGGCCTTTTGCGGCGGGTAGATGTCGAAGTTGCGGGCGGTGTCGCCGAATAGATCGGGGCCGAGGCGCACCGCATACTGGGCGAAGGCCGTGTTGCACGAGTAGGCGTAGACCTTCTCCAGGCTCGCCGGGTCGCCGGTGAGCGAGGCCAGTCCGTCTACCGCATTCACCACCGGCGGCGCGCTCGGGTCGGGCTGATACTCCTGTGGGCAGGTGATCGTGTTGGGCTGGGCGGCTCCCTGATGTTCCAGGGCGGCGATTGCCGTCAGCGTCTTGAACGTCGAGCCGGGCGGGTAGAGCCCCTGGGCGGGCCGGTTCAACAGTGGCTGCCCCGCGCTGTCGGCGTTGATCTGCGACCAGTAGCCCTCGATGCGGGCGTTCTCTGCGTCCCAGTCCTTCGCGCTCGGGTCGAAGCTCAGGCCGCGCGGGTCAAACCCCGGCTGCGAGACCATCGCCAGCACCGCGCCAGTGTGCGGGTCGAGCACCACCACCGAGCCGGTGCGATCGCCAAGGGCCTTTGCCGCCTGGGCCTGGAGGTCGGCGTTGAGCGTGAGCGCCAGGCTATTACCGCGCTGCACGCCGCCGACAAACTGCTCCTGGATGCGCTGGATCTCGTTGCCGCGCTCGCCGGTAAGGTACGCCGCGTAGGTGGCCTCTAGCCCGCTCTGGCCGTAGCGTGTGCTGAAGAAGCCGAGGATATTGCTAAACGCCGCCGGGTCGTAGCTATTTGTTAGGGGGTAGGTGCGGTGGGCGAAGCCGCCCACCGACTCACTATCGGCCAGCACCGTGCCGCGCCGGTCGACGATCCGGCCGCGCAGCACGCGCTGCGAGTCGAGCACAGGGCGCACATTGCTGGTGGTGCTGCCGTCCGCCCCCACGGCCACGTACTGGTAGATCGCGTCGGCCTGGACAAACTGCTGGCGGAGCAGCTGGAGGCTCAGCAGCCCGAAGCCTACCAGCACCACCAGGCCGAGATTGTAGACGCTGCGGGTGATGCTGCGCGGGAGGGCCGGCTGGCTGACCCACACGGCGAGGCCGATCAGTGGCACCGACAGCCACAGGCAGATCAGCCAGCGCACATCGGCGTCGACTGGCTGGAAGATGCCGTAGCCCAGTAGCGCCAGGGCCGCGAGTACGAGGCCGGCGCGCAGCAATGATCGTCCCCCCATAGACTGTATGATTCCCTGCAAAACAAACACCCCCTTTTAACGATTATACGTCCTCGTAGGGGGTGGGGCAAGCGCTGTGGAGGTGAGGTGGCTCGCCGTCCGCTAATCGATTGGCAGGGTGGCCCGAACCGTCACGCCGCCGCTCTCGCTCTCGAACACAGCCAGCTGCCCGTCAAGCTCAGACAGCCGGTAGCGCAGCGCGCGCAGCGCGTGCATGCCCGGTCGCTCGTAGGTTCCGTCGAGCAGCCCGACGCCGTCATCCTGGATGGCGAGAGTGGCCGCCTTGGGTTCAAGCGTGATCGTGATCAGTACGGTGTGGGCATGGGCGTGCTGTGAGATATTCAGCAGGGCCTCCTGGGCCACGCGCAGCAACGTGCCGTGCTGGACATTGGTGAGGTGGCGTAGTGCGCCAACGGTTGTGACACGCACCTCAACGCCGCCCTGGCGGCCAAAGTTCACGGCCAGCTGGTTGATCGCGGCCGAGAAGGTCAGGCTCTCGGTCGGTGCGGGGTCAAAGATCGCGTAGCGGGCCGCATCGGCGCGCGGGGTGGGCTCCAGCCGGGCCACCGCTCGTTGCTGCGTGCTGCCACCGCCCGCGCCCACCTTGTCGCTGCGATCGAGATCGGCGAAGGTGCTCAGCCGTACCAGCGAGCTGTCCACCGTGCCCACAGGCACCGGCTTGCTGCTTATTGCGTCCGGTCGCGGATCGGCTATGGCGTTGATCTGCTCGCCGTCGATCAGCAGACTCCCCACGGCGACCCAGCAGCCCGTGAAGGCCAGGGGTGTCGCCGCTCGCACCGCCAGCAGTGGCAGGCTCATCCCTCCGCTCGATGCATCGAGCACTAGGCCGAGCAGATCGAGTCCGATAAAGCTAGTGCTGGCGATCAGGGCACCGCCCCAGCCGCCTAACAGTGCCGGAAGCACCAGGGCACCGAGGGCGTAGGGCAGAAATGGCAGCGCCTTGCCCCCGCTGATCCCGACCACCACGACCCCGGCGAGTATATCGAGCGCCATAACCAGGGGCCGACGGCGCGCCAGGCGCAGATAGCCCTGGGCTGTCGCCGTAAAGGCCACATTGATCACCCCCAGCAGCAGCAGTATCCCTGCGTCGCGGGGCAGGCTCGTAGCCGTGTGGCCGGGCAGCGTCAACGAGATACCGGCCAACGCCCACGCCACCCAGCGGTAGCCGTAGAACGCGGCCTCGCTCTTCCAGCGGGCGCGCCATTTGTCTGCCGATAGCTTCACGAAGCGCCCTTTCACGGACAAAGAGCCGATGATCCGGGACAACAAAACGTGATAGGCTACTCTGGGGGCTGGCCTACAGTGTAGCAGAAAGGGGGGGCTACGGCAACCCTTTTCATAGCACGAGGGTCGCATAGACGATCGCCAGAAAGAGTCCCCCGCCCAGCAGCACATACTCCATAATCATGCGGCGCTGGAGCCGCCCCATCGCGTAGTGCAGCAGGAGGCTCACCGTCACATAGAAGATCACCAGCAGCAGCGTCCCCGCGATCAGAAAGGTCGTCGCCCAATAGTTCAGCGGCCATGTTGCCTCGGCCAGGGTCAGGCCCACCAGCATAGATAGCAGGATGCCGCCCTGCCGTGGTAGCCAGGCCAGCAGCGCGTAGGCCAGCAGTGTCGCCGTGATCCCAATCAAGGTCGCCGAGTAGAGCGTGCGGAATCGCGCGTAGTAGACGGCGCTGAAGCAGCCGAAGGCGAGCAGGTAGGCGATCACCTGGAGCGTCATCTGCGCCGCATGGCTCACCTGCGGCCGACGATCCAGGGCGAAGTGCTGGCTGAGCAGCACCGCCAGCAGCGAGCCGCCAGCAGCGAGCAGGGCCAGGACGAATGCCGTCCCCTGGAGCGCTCCGCTAAACAGGCGAAAGAAGGCGAATGAGCCGACGATGCTGAATGAGGGTAAGATCCAGAAGGCTGGTGCCATCTCGAAACGGGCGAACCCCAGGTTGATGATCGGCAGTGTGCGCGACTGGAGCTGTGGGTGCGCCCGCGCTAGCAGATCGGCGCCCGCGCAGGTGATCACCACCAGCGAGGCGATCAGGAACCACGAGAGCGTGATCGTCGGCAGGTCTCCGCCAAGCACGATCCGTAGTGTGTTCGGGCTGCCATCCACCAGGAAGATCACCGCTAGCCCGATCAGGATGACGAAGATGAGCGAGACAATCCGATCATAGCGGGGTATCGGCGATGATGACATCATAGGTGTGATGCTCTGTGGGTTGCACAGCTTTTATGTGCAATTGCCGGGCGTACGGTTGACATTGATAGTGCTGCGTGCTATATTTTACAATGTAAAGGAATTATATTGAAACCATCATCTGAGGGTTGCGATTATGAGCGTTCCCCAAGACATGCATGCATCAGACGCAGCGTCCTCCGAGCTTGAGATCGAGGCGTACACGCTGCTTCGCCAGGTCAACTCGATGATGGATACGTATAACCGCTACGATCTGCGCCGCGAGGATCTGACAGTCCCGCAGTTTATGATCCTCACCTACGCCACGCCTGAAGGCGTACCCCTGAGCGCGATCAGCAGCCACATGCTCTGTGACAACAGTAACCTGACGGGCATTGTCGAACGTCTGATCAGCAAGGGCTATGTCGAGCGTAGGCCCGACCCGCAAGACCGCCGGGTGAGCCTGATCTGTCTGTCGACGGCCGGCGCCGAGAAGTTGCGTCGGATCAAGCCCCGACATCACGCCCGCGTCAGCCGACGCATGCGCACCCTCGCACCGCCCCAGGTCGCCCAGCTGCGCAATCTGCTCCAGACACTCTTCGAGGGCCTTCAGGAAGAGCCAGCCAGCGACTCTGCCGACTAGCGCGTACAAATCGCCCCCGCATGGTGCGGGTGTACACCCTCACGCTAGCTCTCTTCACGCCGCTGGAGCTGTTCTGCGCTCTGGCGCTGCACATACAGGGGCGGCACGGCGTAGAGCGCGCGGTCTAGATCGGACACCTTCGGGTCAACCTCACCGAGGGACCAGCGGCCGCCCTGCTTAATGATCTGTGTGCCGAATCGCTGTGGGTGGCCGCTCGCCACCAGCCAGCGGTCCCACGACATCGCCCGCAGCGTCCATGCCCGCTCCTCGCCCAGCTCAGTGGCCCGGCGCGCCAGCATGCGGGCCATGCTGTAGTGGCCCTGGGTCTCACCGCACAGCATCACCCACGCCGCGTGGAAGTGATCGCGGCCATCGCTGATCAGCCCCGCGCTATAAAGATCGATCACCCGCTGGCAGCGTCGCCGCGCCCCGGCCATATCTACCGATCCTGCCTGCGCCTCGATCGCCTCGCGGGCGATGCGGGCAAGCTCCTCGCTCGAGTCCTCGCGCTCCGGGATTGGGGCATCTTCGCCTTCCATCATCTCACCCAGCTTTCTCCCGTGGGATGACACCAGTACTATACAGTGTACCACAGCGCGTCATCGCGCTACCTGTTCGCAATCTCCCGTGCGCTGATCGCAAAGCAGGGCCGGCAGAGGATGTGCATCTTCGAGTCCCCCCAGGCGCGACTCCAGTGTACTGTCAGCCTGCGGTCGGATCGCCCACAGCGCTCGCAGCATCTTCCGGCCCGCCAGAATGCCAGCGTATAGCGTGGCCACCAGAGATAGTCGAGCAGCAGGTGCAGTGTCAGACCGATCGCCACCGGGCGTAGGGCTGGGCGGCGGGCGGCGGCATCCCATAGCGGCGGCAGCAGCAGCAGTGGGTTATGGAGCCATGATCGCAGCGAGTCGTAGCGCGGGCGCGTGTCGCCAATGATGCCGATTTCGTGGCGGTAGCGGTTGTAGGCCAGGGCCCCCGACACGCTCCAGTCGCCCGTCTGGAGCACGTAGAGCACAAGGTGGTCTATATCGAGCAGCGTGCCGCTCAGCAGCACCGTAGCCGCCCGCTGGGGTGAGTAAGGGTACAGCACAGCTCCGGCCAGCGCAGAGATAATCGCGTGGGTTTGAAAGCGCATAGGCTACGCGTCATCATCCTTAAGGGCTGGCCCATGCGCGTCATAGCGCTCCCAGAGCGTATGATTCACACAGTTCCGCGACGGGATGCCGCCGCCCAGCAGCTGCTGTCGGGCCACGGCGGCCGACATCCGTCGCTGGTCAGCCCGGCCATCCCGGTAGGCGGTCATGACCGCCTTGTAGCTTAGCGCGTCGCCGAGCTCGGCCAGCAGCGTCACCGTTCCGGAGATGACGATGCTGGACAGATCCGTGCGCGTGAGTCGGTCGCGCGCCTCCGCCAGCACCGCATCGCGCACGTCGGGCGTATAGGTGGCCACATATACCAGGGCATTGATCGCGGCCCCGCGGGCCTGATCTGCCTTTGTCTCGTTATCGCCCAGCGTCCAGAGCGCCGCCACGGCGGGGGCCCCCACCCGCCCGATGATCTGGAGCACCTCGCTGGCGTACAAGTGCGCCGGGATGTCGGTCTCTGGGTCGATCACCGGCACTGGAAGACACGTGAGCAGTGGCTCGATGATCGTCACGTCGGCCAGCTCGCCGAGCAGCCGCAGGGCGTGCAGGGGCCCGAGGCATGCCGGTAGATCCTCGTGCAGGGCGGGGATATCGGTGGCCAGCGCGAGTAGGGCGGCGCGGGCTCCGTCGCCCCCCTCAAGAATATGCCGCACTAGGCGCTCGTCGGGGCGCATCCCCGCCCGGCTGAGCTGGTGTACCAGGCTGGTAACATGTGTCTCAACACGCATCCGGCTTCTCTTTCGCCACTAATCCAGGCCGCCTCCGGCAGCAGTATAGCATACCGCCTCTGGCGGAGGCTTGGGGCGACATTACAGGCCCTCTAGAAGCCAGCGAAGCTGGCACATCTCCGCAACACAATGCGGACTTTCAGAGCGGTGGCGCTACAACAGATCAAGCAGCGGCCTAAACGTGCGCCGGTGCAGATCGCACATCCCGTGGCGCACCAGCGCTTGCTGGTGCGCCGCCGTGCCGTAGCCCTTGTGGGTGGCGAAGCCGTAGGCCGGGAAGGCAAGATCGGCTGTCTGCATCAGGCGGTCGCGGGCCACCTTGGCCACCACTGATGCCGCCGCGATCGAGAGGCAGCGCGCGTCGCCCTTGATCAGCGCCTCCTGCGGAGGTAGCAGATCCGGCAGTGGCAGGGCGTCGATCAGGAGCGCGTCCACACGACAGGGCAGGGCGAGAATGGCGATCGTCATCGCCAGGCGGGTGGCCGAGACGATCCCGTAGGCGTCGATCAGAAACGCCGGAACGGCACCTACGCCAACCCCTATGGCGCAGGCGCGGATGCGGTCATTGCCGCGCTCACGCGCTGCAGCGCTCATCTGCTTCGAGTCGTTTATTCCGGCGAGGATGTCTGGGTTGTGCAGCGTGGCGGGGGCGAGCACGACTGCGGCGGCCACCACCGGGCCGGCCCAGCAGCCGCGCCCGGCCTCATCGATCCCGGCCAGGTGGGTGTGCCCATGTCGACGTAGGGCCTGCTCGTGCTCAGTCGTTGGCGCCATGGCCTACCCTCCGTCAATCGCTCCCACCAGCACCAGGGCTCGGCTCGGGCCAACCCGCACCCAGTGGGCCTCTAGCGGAGTGTCGCCGATCCTCAGCTCGCTTAGCTGCGTGTTCTGTGGGTCTGCCCGGAGAGCGGGTGCCCGGAGGGTGATCCGATAGGCCAGATCGACCAGCCGGGCATAGAGGCTGCGGTCGAGCTGCGCCAGCGGCAGGATCACCACCCGACCGCCCGGCGCGAGGACGCGGCGGATCTCGGCGTGGGTGCGCGGGTCGGCGATATACTCGGCGGGGAAGGTGGCAAGGACGGTGTCG
>JBAXES010000034.1:0-15128 GCA_037140315.1 Chloroflexales bacterium | reverse complement strand
ACCCCTGACCCCTGACCCCTGATAGCAGCAGCGCCACCGCCACCGGCACGCCCAGCAGCACGTTCGTCTGGTGGAAGAGCACGGCCAGGCCCTGAGCGAGGCCGAGGGTGGCGGCCAGGGCGGGGGAGGGGCGGCGCAGCAGGGCGACGATCAGCGCGAGGGCGATGATCAGGAAGAGGCAGGCGATCGTATAGACCTCAACCTCGACAGCGTAGTACCAGAAGGCGTAGCTCGACCCGAGCAGCAGCGCCCCGAGCGTGGCCAGGTCGGCCCGGCCGGTGGCCCGGCGCACCGCCCCGGCGAAGATCGTCACCCCGGCGGCACCGGCCAGGGCGTTGGCCGACTGGATGAGCGTGGCCGCGCTGCCGCGCCAGCCGAGCGCCCGGGCGGCGGCGCGGATCAGGGCCCCGAGGGGGCCATAGGCCAGGTGGTGCGGGTGGAACAGCTCGGGCCAGGGCTTGCGGTCAACGTCGAGGATATACGAGAGCGCATCGAAGGTGTGGACCTGGGTCAGCGTGAGCAGGTAGGTCAGAAGGCAAAAGGCAAAAGGTAAGAGGTAAAAGAGCAATGCATTCTTTTTTACCTTTTGCCTTTTACCTTTTGCCCTCAAGAACCACCCAGTTCTATCACGTCCCCCACCTCAGTCCGGCTGGCAGCGATCACCCCGGCGGGCAGCTCGATCACGGCGCGGGCGCGCCAGGCCCCGGCGTAGGGCCGACCGGGGGGCATCGCGGCGCGCAGGCCCACCACCCGCCCGGCGCGGTCGATAAAGACCACGTCGATCGGGAAGCGCATAAAGAAGGTGTGGATGCTCGCGCAGGGGTCGATCAGGAGGCCGCAGCCGGAGCCGAGCTGCTCGCGGCCCATGAGCCCGCGGCCACGGGCGAAGAAGCTGCGGGCCTGCTCGCAGCGCTCGGCGATCAGAGATCCGCGGGTGATGTTGGTGACGCGCAGGTGGAGGTTCATCACACACAGCGCCCCCGGCCACTGCGGTGGCCGGGGGTGCCCACAGAGGGGGGCTACATCCCGCCGAAGCCCGACAGGATCCGCGGCACTGCCGGCCCAAGGATCACCACAAAGAGGGCGGGGAAGATCAGGAACACCATCGGGAAGAGCATCTTGATCGGGGCCTTCTGGGCGGCCTCCTCAGCGCGCTGCCGGCGGCGGACGCGCATCTGGTCGGACTGGAGGCGCAGGATCTTCGACATCGAGACGCCCAGCTGGTCGGCCTGGATCACGGCGGCGGTGAAGGTCTGCACATCCTCGACGCCAGTGCGCACCGCCAAGTCCTTCAGCGCCTCGCGGCGCGTGCGGCCGAGGCGGATGTCCGACAGCACCCGCTTAAACTCGCGCGACAGCTCATCGTCCCACTTCTGGGTCACCCGCTGGAGGGCCAGGTCGAAGGCCAGGCCGGCCTCGACGCTAATGCACAGCAGGTCGAGCGCATCGGGGAGCGCCTTCGTGATCGACTTTTTACGCCCGGTGATCTGCCGGCCGAGCCACATCACGGGGAGCATATAGCCCAGCCCGAAGCCGACGGCGCTATACATCAGGGCCTGAGAGAGATCCATCGACTGTAGCGTCACCACGGTGATGATCACACCGAGCACCAGCGCCAGGACCACACGCAGGCCGACGAACATCATCGGCGTGATGCCGCCGGGGTTGCCGGCCTGCTGGAGGTTGGTGCGCAGACGCTCGGCGCTCTGCTTCGGGCCGTACTTGCCGAGCAGGGCCAGCACCGAGCGCGCGGCGGGCACGAACACCCGCTGCATCAGCGGCTGCTGGAGCTCCATCTCCTCAAGCGTCATCTGCCGCTCGGTGAACTGGTTGAGCCGCTCGCCGATTGCGTCAGGCTGGCGGGCACGAGTCAGGCCGAAGGCAATGAGCCCGATCCCCGCCACTACCACCAGCCCCAGCACGATCAGAGGAGTCATCGCAGCACCTCTCAGACCTCAATATCCATAATTTTCATGATCGTAAAGTAGCCCATCACGATCATCACCAGCGAGGCCAGCGGCAGGCAGCACCACTTCTCGGGTGGCATGCCGAAGGTGAAGATCGGCGCCATATACCCCGGGTTGACCATTGAGATAAACACCGCCAGGCCGATCGGCAGCCCGGTGATCACCCAGGCCGAGATCCGCCCCTGGGCGGTGAGCGTCTGGATCTCGCCCTTGATCCGCACCCGCTCGCGGATCGTATGGCCGATCGTGTCGAGGATCTGGGCGAGGTTGCCGCCCACCTCCATCTGGATGTTCACCGCCGTGATCAGCAGGTCCAGGTCCTCAGAGGGCATGCGGCGCATCAGGCTCTGCAGCGCCTCCTCGGTGCTGCGGCCGAGGCCCACCTCCTGCACCACCCGCCGGAACTCCGCCGACATCGGCGCGGGGGCCTCGCGGGCCACCATATCGAGGGTCTGCAGGAAGCTGAAGCCGCCGCGCAGCGCGTTGGCCATCATCGTGATCGTGTCGCCGAGCTGGTTGTTAAACGACTTGATCCGGCCTTTCGCCTGCGAGGCCACATAGATATTCGGCAAGAACGAGAGCAGGATCGCGCCCACCAGGGCCGCCGCAAGCATCGCCGCCACGCTGGCCCGGCCCACATACATGCCCACGCCCACCCCGATCAGGGCCGACAGCAGCTTCACCCCGATGAACTCGGCCACCGTGAGCTTCAGGTCGGCGCGCGCCAGATCGCGGGCGATATTGCCGCCCTGCTTGCTCTTCGAGACGACATCGTCGATCCGATCCAGCGCCTGCTTTGCGGCCGGCTCGCTCGCGACCCCGTCGGTGCGACCCGCGAACTCTGTCAGGCGCTGCGAGACGTCGGGGGTATCGGATCGACGCGTGAGCATCCAGGCCACGGCGAGGATCAGGATCACCAGCAGGGCGGCGCCCAGCAAGGTCATTGGCATCATGCCTGGAGAGAGCAGCCTATCCATAGTGCTCCGGAGCATTGGGTCGCAGCGCGCTACGCCCGCAGCGCTGAGTTAGAACCTATCGCCGCCGATGCCAAAGATATGGGATGGCAGGTAGATATTCATTGTCTCGAACTTCTCAATAAACCTGGGGCGCACGCCGGTGGGCCGCAGCTGGCCGACGATCTTCCCGCGCTCGTCGATGCCGGTCTGCTCAAAGACAAAGATGTCCTGAAGCACCACCACATCGCCCTCCATCCCGCTCACCTCGGTGATCTGGGTGACCCGGCGCGAGCCATCCTGCATGCGCGACTGCTGCACGAAGATATGCACCGCCGAGACCACCTGCTCGCGGATGGCGCGGGCGGGCAGATCCATGCCGGCCATGAGACACATGGTCTCAATGCGACCGATCCCGTCGCGCGGGGAGTTGGCGTGGATCGTGGTCATCGAGCCATCGTGGCCGGTGTTCATCGCCTGGAGCATGTCGAGCGTCTCGCCGCCGCGACACTCGCCCACCACAATCCGCTCGGGGCGCATACGCAGACAGTTGATCACCAGGTCGCGGATGCTCACCTCGCCGCGGCCCTCCACATTGGGCGGGCGCGACTCGAGGGTGACCACGTGATCCTGGGCCAGCTGGAGCTCGGCGGCGTTCTCCACCGTGATGATCCGCTCGTCCTCGGGGATGAACGACGAGAGCACATTGAGCAGGGTTGTCTTGCCAGAGCCGGTGCCGCCGGCGACCACCACATTCAGCCGGGCCTTGACGCACGCCTCCAGGAAGTCGGCCATCTCGCGGCTCATTGAGCCGCCGCGGACGAGGTCGTTGATCGTCAGGGGGTTCTTACGAAACTTGCGGATGGTCAGCGTCGGCCCGTTGAGGGCGAGCGGGCGAATGATCGCGTTGACGCGGGAGCCATCCTGCAGGCGGGCGTCCACCATCGGCGAGGACTCATCGACGCGCCTGCCGAGGGGTGCGACGATGCGGTCAATAATCCTGAGCACATGGTCATCGTTGGCGAAGGTGATGTCGGTGCGGATCAGCTTGCCCTTCTTCTCGATGTAGATCCGCTTCGGGCCATTGACCATGATCTCGCTGATGTCGTCATCGGAGAGGAGCTGCTCAAGCGGGCCGAGGCCAAGGATATCGGCCTCGATGCTATCGAAGAGCCGGGCGCGCTCGCCGCGGGTCATCACAATGCTCTCGCCGTCGAGGATGGAGTTAAATGTCTCCTCCACCTGCCTGCGCACCTTCGCCTTATTGCCGAGGTCGAGCTTGGGGTCAAGCTCGCTGATCAGGCGGTTCTGGACCCGCACCTTGATCTCATTGAACGCCTCGTCATTACTGCCGGCGGGGCGCGCGGGCGCATCGAACCGCTGGGTCGAGCTGCCCTGGCGCTGGGCGGCCGGCTGCACCTCGCTCGGCGTGGCCCCGCCGATTCGCTTGAGGAGAGACATGGTCGCATTTCCTCCGGTGGCAGACATCGGGGCGAGCGGCGCTCACCCCGGAGCCACTATTGCTTAGCGCCGCGGGCTGAGCCGCGAGAACAGGCCCGACTTCTTCTCTGGCGTGGGGGCCTGGCCGGCGGCGGTCGCCTCGACCGCCTTGGTGACCGAGACGAGCTCCTTGGCCAGGGCGACAATGTCGCGCACCACCTGATGCGAGGGCTTCCCGATCACCAGGGGCACGCCCTGGTTAATCGAGAAGGTGACATCCGGGCCGGCGTCGCCGATCTGGAGCGACACCTTGCGCTGAATATTCTTCTCGACATCCTCGGCGCGGATGCCGGTGCGGTTCGACGCCTTGTTCAGCACCAGCATCACCTTCTCGTGGGGGTACTCCAGCAGGTCGGCCACCTCAAGGAAGAGCTTAATATTGCGGATGCAGTGCATCTCCAGCGTCATCAGGGTCACGATCCGGTTGGCCATATCGAGGACGGCCAGGGAGCGATCCTGGAAGGAGGCCGGCGTATCGACGACAATATAGTCGAACTCGCGGCGCATCAGGTCGAGGATGGCGCGGATATGATCCGACGTCACCAGCTCGCCGCGCTGCGGGTCGGGCGGGGCGAGGAGCACCTTCACCTGCGAGGTGTGCGTGGCCATCACATCATTGAGCAGCTCGCGATCAATATCGTCAATGCGCGTGGCGAGGTCGATGATCGTCTTATCGGAGCGCAGATTGAGGATGACGCTGAGGTCGCCGAAGATCACATTGGCGTCAACCAGGGCGACCTTCTTATTGGTCATCTGGCGCAGGGCGACCGCCAGGTTTGCGGCGACGGAGGATGTGCCGACGCCGCCCTTCGGGCTAAAGACCGCGAAGATCTGGCCCTCGTTCGACGGGCCACCGGCGCTGCCGCCGCCGCCCGAGTCGCTCGTAGCCGCCACCTGCCGCGGTCGGGTTGCGGCCAGGCGATGGACGTGGCGGATCGACTTGTACAGGTCATCGGCGCTGATCGGCTTGGTGAGAAACTCGCGCGCCCCGGCGAGCATCGCCCGGCGCAGGTAGTCGGTCTCGCCCTGGACGCTCATGATAATGACCTGAACCGACGGGTTCTGGGTCATGATCGCCTCCGTGGCGGCGATCCCGTCCATATCGGGCATATTAATATCCATGAGGATGACATCGGGCCGCAGCTGCTTGGCCAGGGCGACCGCCTCGCGGCCGTTGCTCGCCTTGGCGATCACCTCAATGTCCTTCTCAAAGAATAGCAGCTTCTCTAACTGCTCGCGCGTATCGACGATGTCATCGACGATCATCACGCGAATTTTATCGCCCTCGCTCATGGGCTGGCTCCTCAGGTACGATCAGCTGGCGGCGCGCCGGCTGAGCGGGTTAGACCGGATCAGTAGTGTGCATATGGTATCACTTTTTTTCTCATTTCGGCTACTTTTTGAGTCAAAGCCCAGGGCTGTTGCAACGTCACCTCCCGGTGGGGTGGGGGTGGGGGCGGCTTCGCCGCCCCCACGTTCTTTTTTTGTTGGGTTTGGGCGACGAAGCCGCCCAAACCGAACAAAAAGCGAGTCTTGGGCGCAGCCCCAGGGACGTTGCAACAGCCCTGAGTCAAAGCCGCCGCGTGAGGCAAGCGGCACGCGGCATGAGGCGTAGAACGCCCCGTTACGCCTCACGCCGCTTGGGTTACGGCACCCGCGTGGGGGCGGGGGTGCGGATCGGCACGGGGGTAAACGCCTGGTTGGGGCCGATCACATTCGCCGGCAGCGACTGCGGCAGTGGGACGCCGAACTCCGAGACCAGCAGGTCGAAGGTGGCGCCGATCGTCGGCTCGAACGTGCTGTCGCCGGAGCCGCGCAGCACGAGCACCATGCGCGAGTTTGTGGCGAGCGCAAACTCCATCAGCTCGACCTCCTGGTCATTCACCGACAGGATGAGCGTCCAGACGCCCTGGGTGATCGAGTTGGAGGGGGTGCCGGCTGCGGCGGCCGGGTCGATCACCTTGCCCGAGGCGTCTACCTGCGGCAGGCTGCCCGACTGAGGAGGTGCCGCAGGGGCGGCCTCAGGCGTCGCATCGGGGGCGGCGACCACGGGGCGCACGATCTTGATCACCTGGGCGCGCTGGACGATCGTCTTGGTCGTATTGTAGGTGAGATCCGTCAGCTCGCGCGTAAGCATCGGCCCCAGCCCGGTGGCCGCATCGCCCGGCGTCACCCCGGTGGGGTAGGAGTTGCGCCGCGTAACCGTGAAGGTGGCAACCACATCGACGAAGTCGCCGGGCTTGATCTGGTCGGACACGCCGGAGAGGTTGTTCACGATAAAGGGGTAGGCCTTATCGCGGGGGCGCGGAGACTCAGCCGTCGGGATCTGCTGCGAGAGCCCCGGCTCGGTCAGATCAAGCTTCTCGATGGGCTGGCCGGCCACGATATCGCGCGTCGCCAGCATGCCATGCACCTCAGAGATCTTCGAGAAGTCCTTCGCCGTATCGAACTCGGTCTGCGGAATCTGGGCAAGCTCAAGCTGTGCGCTGTCAGAGATGACCGTGTTGGCCTTAATATCTACGCGCGCCCGAACGACATCCACCAGGGGCGGCTCGGTGGGCAGGGCAGTGGCCACGTTGCTATTGCTGCCCCCGCCGAGGAGGCTGCTGGTGCCCTGTCCCTGGAAGAACAGGAAGGCCATAACGCCGCCAACAATGATGATCAGGCCGATCAGCAGAATGAGTACACCACCACGCCTCATAAAGGGGTTTCCTTCCTATCAGGCAGAGCGAGGGGGACGGCGTTCCATGTCAACACAGTATAGCATAGGCTGACAAGTTGTGAAGCGGTTTTACTGCGTACAAAGGGGCAATAAGGCTTTACACTTGCGACACAGCCTCGGAAGAGTGGCCCGCGAGCTCCATCAGCGCCGCCCGCAGGTGGTAGGCGGGCACATGCCGCACTGATTGTGCTGCGGCGCGGCTACGCCGCGCCGCAGCACAATCAGTGGATTTCGTGGGAGCGGCGAAGCCGCTCCCACACCTTCACCGTGCAGGGAGCCCTCCGGCATCAGCGGGCCAAGAACGGCAGGAACACCGAGCTTCCGCTGGCCAGATCGAAGGCGATCGTCGGGCTGAGGTTATTCGCCTCGCCAGTCAACCCCTCGGGCACATAGTTCAGCGGGTCGACCACCAGCCCGATCCGGTAGCGCCCCGAGGTGGTGAACAGGCTCATAATATCGCTGATCGGCTGGTTGGTCGTATTGTTGTACCAGCGCGGATCACCTCGGGAGTTCTTTGACTGGCGCAGATCGATCACGGTGCCTTTATCCATCTCGTAGCCTTGGATCAGCGCCGCAGCTGGGCAGGTCGCTTCATACCCGACCGGGAGGTTGTTCGGGTCGGGCAGGGTCAGGCTCGGCACGGCCTGGGCGGGGTCGGCGCGGGCGATGCACAGGAAGACATAGAACGACCCCGCACCGGCCAGCGGCTTCTCCGCCATGCGGGCATCCGGGACCGAGAGGGTCTCGCTAAGGCCCTTGTCGCTCAGGTTCTGCACCTGCATCACGAAGGAGCTGATGTGCTTATCGCTCGTTGTGGTGACCGAGAAGCCATTTGTCGGGATGTTGATGTCGGCGTTGCCGACGACGGTCTTCTCGATATAGACGCTCAGCAGCTTCGGCGAGATCGCCGTGGGGGTGAACGCGCCAGAGACGGAGCTCTGCATGAAGTGGGCGCGGTACTGGATGCAGCTCGCGTTCAGCTGCTCGCTGCCGAAGGCGTCCGCCATCGTCACAGTGTTGTAGACCGCGCCGTTAGCCGCCGCCATTGAGTAGAATGGGCTGGCCGCGTATCCATCGACGCTGCGCCAGCGATCATCGGTGCTGCTGGTGAACACGCTCTCGCTAGGGCACTCGCCGCTGGCGGTGATCGTCTTGCGGAAGTCGATCTGGATGTCGGCGTTCGGTGTCGTCGCACGGTCAATATCGGCGGCCCAGTGCAGGGCCAGCACGCGGGCCTGCTTGTTCACAAGGCTGCTGCCGCTGCCGAACTCGAACGAGGTCTTGATCACGCCCGAGTAGTACCAGCCATCGGGGGCGCGGATGCCGGACGCCTCGCCTTCGCCGCCGACCTTGCCGAGGAAGACGGTGTTCTTCAGGCTGCCCGCCTGGTCGATGCCGCCGATCACATAGACCCACGCCGAGTTGAGGTTGCTGCTCGTAGCGCCGGTTGGCGGCTCGGCGCGCACGACGGCGGCCCCGGGCGAGGATCGGAATGCGTCGGTGCCGTCTTTGAGCACAACGTCGGTGGTGCTGACGCCGGTAAAGTAGTCGGCGGAGGCGGGGTCGAGCTTGATCAGATCGAGGTTGTCATCGTAGAGGGCCGTCGGCACCGTGGCCAGGCCCGTGGCCATGGTGTCGTTCGTGCGCCCGCCGATCATGTAGAGCTTGTTGTTGTAGGAGACGCTGGCCATGCTGCGGCGGGCGGCGGCGAGCGTCACCTGCGCCGTGCCGATTGTGTTGGGCCGGGTGGCCCATGTCAGCGCGCCGGTGTCCTTATTCACATCGGCCCGGTAGACGTAGGGGTTGATCTTGGTAGTGGCTGGATTCTTGTCAGAGTCGAGGGAGCCGCCGGCCAGGAAGATCGCCGACTTCAGCTCAGTGCCCACCGCCACGCTGGTGGCGGTGGCGGTCGCGTCCCAGAGCCCCTCATCGGCTAGCGGTGCCACCACCAGGGTCATGTTCGCATCGCGCTTCCAGACGCTGCCGGTGCTGTCGATGGTGCCGGTGATGGGGTGCTTCAGGCTGCCGTCGGCGATGTTGATCTCAGTGTAGTAGACCGTCGTCAGGGCGCGGACTATCGTCGTATAGCTATATCCGTATGCACCACCGACCTCAAGATAGCGGCTCTTGCCGCCGATCACGTAGAGGTAGTAGTGATCGGTGCCCGTGCTGCCCTTGGTATGGGCGATCACCACCGAGGCCCCCTCCACGCCGAGGGTGCGGGGGTCGTCTGTGCTGCCATCATCGGAAGGGGAGAGCGGGCTGGGCAGGTAGAGGCCGGGGGCCGCCGGGGTGGACAAGGTCGCCCATGTGATCGCGCCATTGGCGGCGACCGTGCCGCGCTGGATGAGCGCGGTTGAGGTGCCGCCGCTCACGCAGTTGACTGGGTCAGGGTTCACTGCGCCGCCGACTACATAGATATAGCCAGTGTCGGTGCCAGTGACCACACTGGCCACGCCGGCGCGGGTGCGCTTGGCGGTGAGGGTCTGGCACTCCGCAGGCACACCTGCGATGAGGTCGGCTGGTATCACAACGGCGCCGGGCATAGGGCTGTTCGTCCAGTAGTCGGTGCCGTTAGACGCAAGCACCAGCGAGCCGGTGGCCGGATCAACCATGGCCCAGTAGGCGGCGTCGGTAAATCCGCCGGAGGTCGTCCCGCCGATCGCATAGATATGCCTGCCCACGGCGGTGACGCCGGCCTCGGCCACGGCAGCATCAAGGGGCAGCGAGGTAGCGATGCTATCCCAGGGATTCAGCTTACCGGCGGGGGCGAGCTGCACCAGGCCCTCGGTGTCGGCCGGGTCGGGGGGAGTAACCGTGAACGCGACCTTCGCGGGGCCAATCGACGTGCGCTGGAAGTTGCCATCGGCGAAGTCGCCCTGGGTGTTATCGACAACCTGGGCCGTGCTACCCTGAGCGGCGCCTGAGTGCCCAGGGAGGAGCATGACCAGCCCGAGGCAGAGCAGCAGCAAGGCTGAGCTGCGGACGTTTCGGCGGGTGCGTGAATCGGTTACCACGGGCACCTCCTTAAGAAGTGGAGCGTATCGACCAGAAATCTCGGGGATGTGAGAGAAATGCTACTGGACATCGTATGAGCCGAGCCATGGAGGTCAGCCCCCCCACAACCCGGCCCATGATAGCCCATATCCCGCCTACCGCAAAAACTCAACGGGCGCAGCTTGTGGAGCGCTATGAGGGGTGCGGGGAGGGGCTGGCCCTCCCCGCAGAAACCGTTACCCTGCCTGTCAGGCACACACCCACAGCGGGCTAGATGACGGGACACACATTGCCGTTCAGCTTGAGGATCAGCGGCTGCTCGATGCGCTGCAAGAAGCTCGTGCTCTGGGTCGAGGGGCTCACATCGACCGTGAAGGAGTCCAGCGACTGGCCAGCCGTCCAGATCTTGCTATACTCGCGCATCACACTCGGCGGGTCGAGCGGGTGGTGGTAGTAGAGATGCGCGGACATCCGGTAGGTGCCCTGGGGCACCGCGAGGAAGTGATAGGTCAGGGCGCCGCCGCTGGCCTGGTCGGCAATGATCGGCGCGGTCATAGTGTTGGTGCTGTTATAGATCACCACCTCGCCGACCTGCGGGTAGGTAAAGCCGCCGGTACCATTGACAAACTGGTCGGTCAGCACCGAACCGGTGGAAGAGCCGCTCGGCCCGGGGACACAGTCGCCATTCTGGGCCTTGTCCTTGATCGTGTCGATGATCACATCGACGTTCGTCTTACCGTTGGCGTAGGTTATCAGGCTCTCGGCCGAGAAGAAGTAGTTGCTCGAAGACGACACGCCGCTGTTCAGGCCAGTGCTCGGGATACTTGAGAGCGCGATAACAAAGACCGAGGCGTTCACCGTCGTGTTGCGCAGGTACTGACTGCTGGTATTGATCATCTGGGTGATCGGGCGATCCCAGCCGTTCCACTTGCCGCCGACGTCGGTGGTCTGACACTGGGCGCTCTCGACAACCAGAGTGCCCAGGTTAGCGCAGTAGGGGACTGTCGGGTAGCGGCTCGAGTCGCTCTGCCCGCCGCTCAGATTGCTCTTCGTAGTGTCCAGGAACTGGTTAGAGACACCGTCGGTGATAAAGAGCACCACCCGCTTGTAGTCCCAGGACTTCGAGCTATACGTGACCGTCTTAGGGGCAGAGCCATACATCAGGCTGGCCCGGTAGAGGGCGGCCGCGCCATTCGTGCCGCCCTGGCTACGGTAGTCCCCGTTCCCATTGTTAGCCGTGGTGATAAAGCTCGCCAGGCTGACCGGGTCGCTCGAGAACGACTTGGTATTAGGCGACGCCGGCACATTATCGGTGAACCAGACCACACCCATCTGGTCTGGGGGCCGAGTCGTGTCGAAGCCGGCATTACCGCTCATGTTCGTGAGGCTGACCAGGCGCTGCAGGGCCTTCTTCGCCACATAGATCCGCCGCTCGCTCTCGGTTGACCACCAGTACTGCACGCCGGTGTTCGTCACCTGCACCGCCGGGGCCCCGGGGGGGCCATTGGCGCACTGCTTGAGGCCACCGCTATTGTTGCACTGGCCGTTGAAATTCGCACTCATCGAGCCAGAGGTATCGAGCACCACGATGTACTGGATCGGGTTCTGTGTGCTAGGGACGACCTGGTACTCAGGGTAGAACGAGACGTTGCCGAAGAGCTCCAGATTGCTATTGGTGGGCGGCGGTGCCGTCACCGTACAGGCAGTATACTGGCGCACCGGGTCGCCGAGGAAGACCATGTCGAAGTAGGGGCCGTCGCCGGGCGACATGCCCTGGCCAGTGATCACGAAGGCGCCGAGCCGGACCACGCGGGCCTGCACATTCGAGCCGGTGCCCATAATATTGCTATAGATCGGCAGGATCATCTTGGTCTCGTTGAGGATATGCTCATCGAGGGCCGCGCTCACTGAGGCCTGCTTGGCCGCGTTATTCTCCTTCCAGCCGGGGCTGCCCCAGACCCAGTCGCCGACCGACAGGTTGCCCGGATCAAGCGGGTATCCGGCGGGGGCCGAGGAGACGCCGCTGGGCCAGGGGGCCTCCTGGAAGCCGGAGGAGATATTGCCAGCGCCGGTCAGGCTCGCGGCCAGCTCCTGCGCGCTGACCGCGTTCGTGCCAGTGGCGCCGGTCGGGTCCATCCAGCGCAGCCAGCTGAAGCTGCCGGCCGTGTTGCCATCCTTGACATAGATGCGGCGCTGGATGTAGCCTCTATAGTTGCCGCTGGTGAGCGTCTTATACTCTGGGGTAGCCCCAGTGGTGCCAGTGCTATTGAAGCGGTCGCCGGTGATCGTCGCCGAGTCGACCGCCAGCGGGTAGACCCCGGAGTTCACCGGGCAGAGGCCGGCGTGGGCCGAGGCGTTGATCGGCAGATCGTTGCGGCCAACCACGCGGGCGAAGGAGGTGTCGACCTTGCCGTTGAGCTTGACCTGGATGTAGGCGACATTGTTGGGCACCGTCTGCCCGCTGCCCTCAAGGATCTTCGGGCGATCGGAGAGGACCTCGCCCTGAGCGTTCAAGTAGTAGGCCGCGACCTGCACGGTGTCATTGGCACCGTCGACGCTGACCGTCATGCCGTTATTGGTCAGCGTGTCCTTGATCGACTTGTAGACATCACCGTCGGTGACAGCGTTCGTGCCACGCTTCAGGTAGGTCGTCATCGCCGAGACAGCGGCGGCGTTACCGGCCGACACAGCCTGGCGCTCATGCGAGAAGGTGTTGCCGACGTCGACCGAGAGGCCGACCATCGCGACCAGCACCAGGATCATCAGGGCAATGATCGGGATACTCTGACCATTCCTGCGACGCCTTGCCACGCGTCGTAGTTGAGGCCGTCGGGTTGTACTCATAACCGTCCTCCGTGTCTCTGGTGTGGGTGGGTTAAACTAGTGCAATGATGCGGGGCACCTGTGGGACACACAGACTAGACAAGGTTACAGGGAACAGGGAACAGAAATACCGCATCCTGATGCAGTGCAATTGCCTGAACGGTAACGTACGCTGAAACCTTGTCCTAGCCAATAAATGAGCTGCGCACGTGGATCAGAAAGGATGTCTTCAGCCTGACCGAGCTGCCGAAGACCGGTGCGAGGGGGAAGATAAACTTATAGTCATAGCTGACCGTGACCTTCACATAGCAGAACTGTCCGGCGCCGCGCATCTGCTGGCGCGGGAGGTTGGTGGCGCAGGTGCTGGGCGTAAGCGGGGCGCCCGTCGTAGGGTCGTAGAGCGCATCGCTGACATACTTCAGGTTCTGGATGTAGATATATGAGTTCGGGTCATTGTATGTGAGCAAATTGCCGCCCTGCGTACTATCATCGACGCCGTCGTTATTCAGGTCGAGCAGGTTCACGATGCCCCTCGGCGCATCGCCGCCAGAGCGCCGCACGCGATCCACAATCTGGGCATAGGGCAGATCGACGGCCAGGACATCGGCGCCATTCATCACCATCACCGGGTGGCTGCCGAAGGAGGCGCCCTCCTGGGCGGCGACGCGGAGCGCCTGGAGGGAGAAGAAGATCAGGCCAAGATCGACAGCTGCCGAGAGGAGGGTGAAGATCAGCGTCCCGGCCAGGGCAAACTCCACCAGAGCCTGGCCTCTGGAGCGCTTCGCGTGACGATGACGGAACATGGTAATTTCCTTCTCCAGGCCCTTGCCAGCAGCATTACGGGTTCAGCACGTGCCAGTTCGCAATATTCTTGGCGCAGGCGACGCCGCCGGGCTTGGACGGATCCACGCCGAGGCCCTCAAGCGAGCGGCGCTGCGTCACCAGGATAGTGATCGCGCCAGAGCTATCGCCGATGCGCAGCATCCGAAAGAGCGGCGTGATCCCGGTGACCCGATAGCTGATCGTCACCTGGATGGGGCCGCGGTCATCAAGGTTGCGGGTATCGCCCAATGTCGCATCGTACGGGTAGGTGATATCCAGAGAGCTCGTGATATCGCTAAACACGGTCGCGTCGGTCTCAGCGGCGGAGTAGACCGCGTTGACGCAGGTGTCGGCGCGATAGCCGGGATAGTTCGCCAGGCCGGTCTGATTCTTATAGGCCAGCCAGGTCTGATACGGCGGGAGCTGGGCGGCCACCTCGGCGGCGTTGCGGGCGGCCTGCGAGACCGTCGAGTAGGCAAAGATGATATAGCCGAACTCCATAACCCCGAACAGCACGATCAGGAGCACGGGGAGCACAAACGCCATTTCGACGATAGACTGGCCACTAGATCGTCGTTTCATACCACGCCTCCGATACTGCTCGCTGTAGGATAATTATAGGTTTGGGAGGGGGATGGAACAATAGGCTAAAGGTACCAAGTCCCGCTTCGGGTCGCGAAAGACGCGATGCGGGGCGGGTTCGCCGCCCAAACCCAGCAAAGAGCCAGGTGCAGCCCCAGGGACGCTGCACGCTAGACAAGGTTACAGGGAACAGGGAACAGGGAACAGAAATACCACATCCTGATGCAGTGCAATTGCCTGAACGGTAACGTACGCTGAAACCTTGTCTATGGACGGAATGGAGGTATCTGACTATACTGCATGACTATACGCGAGCGAGCTTGCGAAGGAGGTGTCCATGGCACGACCACTCATCCCCATGACGGGGAAGTTCGGGGCGGAGTTTGTGCGGCCGCGCGGGCCGGCAAACGTGCCGCAGGTTGGCGCGGCGGCGCCGGACTTCACGCTGCCCTACGCGCGGTTCTACCGCGATGAGGCCGGACAGGATCAGGTGGAGTACGGACGCACCATGCGCCTGAGCGATCTGCGCGGGCGGCCGGTGGTGCTGAACCTGACGCGGATCGTGAGCGACCGCTTCTTCTGACCGCACTGCGCGCCGCACCTGGATGGTTTGCGGGAAGCATACAGCGAGTTCGAGCGACGGAACGCGCACCTGATCGTGGTGAGCAGCACGGACCTAGAGATGACGAGCTATGTGGCCGAGGTGCTCCACGCGCCCTACCCGATCCTGAGCGATGCGGGCTGGGAGGTCTTCCACCGCTA
>JBAXES010000033.1:0-15148 GCA_037140315.1 Chloroflexales bacterium | reverse complement strand
GGGAAGACCCGCCTGGCCCGCCTGTACGCCGACGCGGCCCACGGCGTCACGCCCGGTCGCGATAACCCCTACTACCTGCTGGTGGCGGTGCAGCCCGACTGGCATAGCGCCCGCGACCTGCTGGGCTACTACAACGCCCTCACCGGGGCCTACCACGCCAGCGCCTTCACCCGCTTCCTGCTCCGGGCCGCCGCCGACCCGCAGCAGGCGCACTACGTCTGCCTCGATGAGCTGAACCTGGCCCGCCCCGAGTACTACCTGGCGCCCATCCTCTCGGCGATGGAGACGCTGGAGGGCAGCATCGACCTGGGCCTGCCATCCGCCGAGGCCCCCCTGGCCGGCGGCGGCAGCATCCGCAGCCCCCTGCGCCTGCCGGTGAACCTGCGCATCACCGGCACGGTCAATGTGGACGAGAGCACCTTCGCCCTGAGCGATAAGCTGCTTGACCGGGCCAACCTGATCGAGCTGACGGACGTGGATCTGGGGGCCTACCGCGCCAGCTACAGCGGCCCGGTAGACGCGGAGGCCTGGGCGATGATCGTGGCGCTGCAGCCGGTCGCCGCCGAGGCCGGGCATCCCTTCGGCTACCGGACGATCGGCGAGGTGCTGCGCTTTGTGGAGCAGGCCCAGGGGACGCTGGGGGCGCGCGCAGCGCTGGACCTCCAGATCAAGCAGAAGGTGCTGCCGCGCCTGCGCGGCGAGGACGCCCCGCGCCTGCGGCGGGCGCTGGCGGCGCTGCTCAGCCTGACGCTGGGCGTCGAGCAGCGCGTGTGGGGCAAGGCCGGCAGCGTCAGCGCCGCGCAGCTGGCCGCCGCGCCCTACCCCGAGAGCGCCGCAAAGCTGCGGCGCATGCTGGAGCGGCTCGACCAGGACGGCTTCACGGACTTCTACTAAGACAAGGTCTCAGGATCGACCATTTTACGTTACCGTTTCGCAATGGCCGCGCCCCCCAACCCCCTCGCCCGCTGCGGCGGGCGAGGGGGGGCATTTCTCGTCAGGAAGCGATATACGCCCCTCCCCCGCGTGCGTGAGAGGGGCAGGGGGTGAGGGCCGTCCGGCGGCAGGCGATATGCAGGCAGGGGGGAAACATCGAACTCAAGGAGACATCCATGAACGCTAGGCTTACCCTTTCGTACATCAGCATCCTTGTCATCGCCATCTCCCTGTCGACAGCCTCGCAGTCTTCCTCGGCTCGTATGTTGGCGGCCCCGGCCCCGCTGCAGGCGGTGCCTGAGGCTGCGCTGCCCGCCGGCTCATTGTCGCCGGCCCAGATGCCTCCCCAAGCCCTTATCACGCTCTCCGTGGCCCCGGCGTTCATTCACGCCTGGGCCACAACCTGGGGTGGAACTGGCAACACCGCAGCCAATGGTATCGCGATAGATCACTCGGGCAATATCTACGTCATCGGAGAATTTACCGGCACAACCAACTTCGACCCAGCCGGCCCTAACCTAAGCGCCACCTTTACGTCGTACAACGGCACTGTT
Source organism: Chloroflexales bacterium (assembly GCA_037140315.1). Taxonomy (GTDB): domain Bacteria; phylum Chloroflexota; class Chloroflexia; order Chloroflexales; family Chloroflexaceae; genus Oscillochloris. The sequence continues at coordinate 13,661 of JBAXES010000033.1, read as the reverse complement.
GACGCCTACCTCGCCAAGTTTAGCGCACAGGGAGCCTTCCTGTGGGCAAGAACCTGGGGTGCCGGATCCACCGCCTGTGTCCCAGTCAGCCGGGGTTGTGGCCGGGACTCCGCTAACGGTGTGGTGGTGGATGGAGCGGACAACGCCTATGTCGGGGGTCTTTTCCAAAATACCGTCACCTTCGGCAACGATCACGCAGCCACTTCGAATGCAGCGAACGGCACGAACAATATTTACCTGACCAAGTTCTCGGCGGATGGGACCAACCAATGGGTGCGGGCCTGGGGCGGGAAGACCGGGGGCGAGGCCTATAGCGTGGCTCTGGATGCCGCACACGGCTATGTGTATATCGAAGGCGACTGGTCTACGACGCCGAACACCGGCTGGGTTGACTTCAATCCGGGCGGCTCCAATGGCTCCCGTCAGAACCACGGCACCTACGACGCCTTCCTTTGCAAGTATGCCCTTGACGGGACATTCCAGTGGGTGCGAACCTGGGGTGGCGAAGGCTATGACGATGGCCCCGGCGTGGCGGTTGATGCCGCAGGAAACGTCTATGTGAACGGTATGTACGGGAGCACAAACATCAACTTCGACCCAAATGGCGGGCCTGGCGGGCAGGGGTATCCAGCGACCCATTCCGGCATGCTCTACGTAGATGTCTTCCTCAGCAAATTTGATGCAGACGGGACCTTCCAGTGGGTGCGAACCTGGGGCGGGGACGCTAACGGCGCCGGCACCACGAACGCGGGCGGCCCCATCGCCATAGACCGTGCGGGCAATGTGCTGATCGGCGGTCGGTTTGGCTGTACCACCTGCGCTTTCAACGTTGCGGGGTCGGCGCCCGGTACGCTTGACCCCAATGTCCAATCCAATGGCGATCTGGACGCCTTCGTAGCCAAATATGATGGGAGCGGCAACCGCCTTTGGGTCAAGACCTGGGGCGGAACAGGGTGGGACGCGACGGCCGGCCTGACGACAGATGTGGGAAACAGCGTGTATGCCAGCGCCATGTTTGCGAACACCGTTAACTTCGGCGGCGGCCCCGTGACCTCGAAGGGCTTGTGGGACGCCGGCATCGTCAGGTTAAGCCCCGATGGCACCTTCCAGTGGGCCAGAACCTGGGGCGGGAGCGGCCAGGATTTTTCAGCCATCGCCATCGACACGCTCGGCAACCTGTATTCGGCCGGGAACTTCCAGAACACGGTTGACTTTGGCGCGGGCGACGCCGCCGACACGCATGCCGCCCACGGTTCATCCGACGCCTTTCTGAGCAAGTTCTTGGATGAAACCCAGTGGCACCGAGTTTTTTCACCCTTGGCCATTCGCTGATGGCCGAGTGAGGCGTGGCAGCAGCCAGCCGTCAATGATCAGGGCGAATGCGCAGGCAGCTGGGCGTACGGCCCGCGGCGATCCTCAGGGAGCATGGCGGCGACGCGCTGCATCATATCCTCGGTGAGCTGGTTCATCAGGTCGGCCGGGAGCTTGCCGTTCGGGGTGAGCGGGATGAGGTAGGGCTGTCCGATCTGGATCGTCAGCGGCCTGCGCAGGAATGACCCCCTGAGGCCGTGCTCGCTGCCGCTGATCGCCAGCGGCACAATCGGCACCCCGGACTGCATGGCGAGGCGGATGGCGCCGCCGCGACCGGTCTGGAGCACGCCTGAGCGGCTGCGGTGGCCCTCGGGGAAGATCAGCAGCACAGCGCCGGCGCGCAGCGCCTCCACCGAGGTGTCGAGGGCGGCCATGTCGCGCCGGCCGCGGTTGATCGGGATGACGTTCATGTTACGGAAAAACCACCGGCTGATCGGGTGGTCGAAGAGCTCGGCCTTGCCGAGCCACGAGAGTCGGTAGGCGAAGGGCAGCAGCCCGCCGACCGCCAGGATATCGATCCAGCTGATATGGTTCATGGCGATAATCATGCCGCCCGACTGGCGCGGCGGCAGGTTCGCCACCCCCTCAACCCTCCAGCGCCACAGGCGGATCAGCCGGAAGAAGCTGATCATGCCGTGGAGGAGTCCATACATCAGGGCGCCGACCATCGTCTTCCTCCGCTATCTCCCGAGTCCAAGGGTGTACACCAGGTGTCCGCCAACCCACCCGCCGGCGACCAGCAGTAGGGCCCCCAGGGCGTGGCGGCCCAGGTAGCCGGGCCGCGCCGCGGCGTCGTCGAGGATGTCCGGGCGGCGGCGGCGCAGCAGCAGCGCCTGCCCGTAGATCACCACCACGGCCACGTTAAGGAAGGCGTGGGCGTTGACCCACCCGATCAGGGCGTTGTCGCGCGGCACATCTGGGCCGACCAGCTGGCGCAGGGCGTCGATGGTGCCGCTGGCCAGGGCGATCGCGCCGACGGCCCAGCCGACGATCAGGCAGTGGTAGGCGCTCGTCTCCCAGGCCCGCTCGCCCCGGCGCATATAGAGCGCCGAGAACAGGCCGCTCGCCAGGAGCAGGGCCAGCGGGAAGTGTACGGTGAGCGGGTGGATGGCGTACATACGCGAGAATTATACCAGAGGTGCGCGCGCTCAGCGCTTCGCGGGCAGCGGGCCGGCGGACTTGGCGGGGCTGTGGCTCGGCTCGGGCGTCTCGGCGGGCGGCGTCGAGCGCGCCGCCTCGCGCCGGGTGAGCACGCGCTCGGCGAGGGCCTGGATCACCGCCATAGCAGGCACGCCAAAGGCGATCCCGGTGATGCCGCCGATCTTCCAGCCCAGCAGCACCACAAAGAGCACCAGCCCCGGCGAGAGGCTCAGGGCGCGCCCGAGGAGCCGCGGCTCGATCACATAGCCCTTGATGTTCTCGCCGATCAGGATCAGCAGCACGGGCAGGATCGACTGGGGCCACGGCAGGCTGATCAGCAGCACGGCGGCGGTCAGAACCCCGCCCAGGATCCCGCCGAGGTAGGGGAGCAGGCGCAGCAGGGCCAGCGGGCCGACCCACAGCAGCATCCCCGGCGTCTGGAAGGTCGCCAGCACACCCAGGCTGAGGGCCATGCCGATCGCCCAGATCGCCAGCTGCCCGCGGATCCCGGCCGAGTAGGTGCGCCGCACATCGTCGTAGAGCACGTGTACGTTCTCGGCCCAGCTGGGGGGCAGGGCCGCGCCGATGATCGCCTGTAGCGAGTCGTCCCCGGCCGACATGGCCGCCGCCACGCCGATCACCAGCAGCGTCTGGCCGCCGATGCTCAGCAGCGTGAGCGACCAGTCGAGCACCGTCGGCCCGATCTGCTGGGCGATCTGGCTGCTCTCGATCACCTGCCCGATCGTGAGCGGCACCGCCACCCGGTGCTGGCGCAGCCAGTTGAAGAGCGAGTCGATCCGCTGGGTGCCCTGCTCGATGGCGCTGGGCAGCGCCGCCGGTAGCGAGCTGGCCTGGGCGGCCAGTGGCGCGCTGAACGCGGTGAGCACCAGGATCAGGCTGAGATAGCCGAGCCCCCAGGCCACCGACCGCCTGAGCCAGCGGCTCAGCTGGTCGACCATCGGCTCCAGCAGCAGGTTGAGCAGCCACGCAAAGCCGAAGATCGTCAGCACGTCGGCGAAGCTGCCGAGCACGCTCACGATCTCGCGGACGATCCACCAGGCCGCCGCAATCCCTAGCAGCACCACGACCGTACTCTGCACGCGTGACATGCTGTTGCCCTCCGCTGGCTCACTATGGGTACGCTCATATCGTACCATAGAAGCGGGGGTATTTATCGGGTTGCACCCATGTGCTTAGGGCCTGTGCAACGTCCCTGGGGCTGCGCCCCACGCCCCCGCCGGGGAGGTGATCCGCAGCAGCCCTACGCCTGCTGCTCACGCGCGACGCGCACGGCCGGCTTGCTCGCCAGGATGCGGTAGAGGGTCATGCCGAGCACGCTCGCGCCGGTGCCGATATACATCCAGAAGGCCCAGAGCATCCCGCTGTCGCTGCCGCTGAACACGCCGTGGCCCAGCGTGAGGGCGAACACGAGGAAGCTCAGGAGGTGGATGGCCCGCCAGGCCCGCCTGCCGATGAAGCGTCGCAGGTAGAACGTCACGGTCACCAGGGCCATCAGGTAGATGCTGACCTGCCCCAGACCAACCCAGAGGGGCATATAGCTCCCCGTGAAGGGCACCAGGATCTGGGTCAGCGAGTAGCCGATGTACTGGTCGCCCATAAGCGTCAGGGCGTGCAGCGCCCCGAAGCCCAGCCCGAGCAGGCTGGCGTGCTCGTGCAGGTCGGCGGCGGCTGGCCCGCCCGGCCAGGCCCGCGCCGCCTTGCTGGTGATCGACAGCCCCAGGATCATCGACCACCAGAGCAGGACGTAGGCGGCGAATGCGCTGGACCGCGAGAGATACCAGGCGCTGTGCTGGCTGAGGAGCGCCGCGCCCAGGGCCGCCAGCCCGCCCGCCTGCCCGGTGAGCATCACGCCCACCCCGAGCATTATCACAACCCCGAGGATCGCGCCGATCAGCGGCGGCAGAAACGCGATCAGCGTATCGTCTGAGCCCATCGCCTGGCTCTTCGCCGGCATCAGGGGCGTTATTGTTTGCATTGCTCTTGCTCCCTCTTCCCTGCTGACTACCGCGATGATCGTGTGGTGGTGACCGCGCCGCTCTGCGCGGGCTGGCTGCTGGCGGTCGTGCTGGCGCTGGTCGTACTGGCGCTGCCTGCGGCGGCCTGTATCGTTGTGCTGGAGGTCGTATTGTTCGCGGTGGCGGTGGCGGCGACGATGGCGACCTCGGCCACTGGCGCACCCGCGCTCGTGGCGGCGGTGCTGGCTGGCGTGGGTGCGGCTGTGCCGAAGGCGGCCCAGCCGCCAATGGTGCCGACGATCGCCGCCGTCGCGACCGCCGATTTAAGGCCGGCCACCAGCTGCTGGCGGCGTGAGGTGTCTGTGCGTGCCATAATCTCTCTCCGTTTCGGTCGATGTCGGGCGCTTCCCGATGTCACTATCCTAGCGGAGAGATCTTTAGAGCTTGTGTAGAGGGTGTGAGAATCTATCATAGAGAGTCGCCGCCCTCTGCTCGGTGAGGGTGTGGGAGAGCTTCGCTCTCCCACTAAAAAACTGATTCTGCTGCGGCGCGGCTTCGCCGCGCCGCAGCAGAATCAGTGCAGTATGTGCCTGCTGGGCACAAAAACCCGCATTGTAAAGAACCAGGGGCGGCGAAGCCGCCCGGCCCCTACGCGCTGGCGCCGCCATACCGGCGCAGGCCGAGGCGCCAGACCAGCCGGGCCAGCAGCAGCAGCCCGGCGGCCACGGCGGCGGCCATGCCTAGGGTGGGCGGGCTCAGCCGGCCGGTGAGCGCCTCGGCCGGCACCGTCACGGCGAAGGCCACCGGGACAACGAAGGTCAGCAGGCCCTGGAGCCAGCCCGGGTAGACGCCGACCGGCCAGCGCCCCGCCGCGTACACCCCCTCGAAGAGGTTGACCATCTCGTTGACCCGCACCACCCAGAACGACACGCTGGTGAGCATCAGCCAGAAGCTATAGATCATCAGCCCGCCGAGCAGCAGCGCGGCGGCGAAGATCAGGGCCTCGCCGAGGCCGACCCGGTCGCCGATCTGGGCCACAGCCACCCCGATTACCACGGCGCCGACCAGCACATCCACCAGCTGCCAGATGCGGATCTCGCGCACGCTCACCAGCACCTGCGCGTCGGCGGGCTTGGCCAGGGCGAAGTCCAGGGTTCCCTGCTGCACATCATCCATCAGCCGCTGCATGTTCGGCTGGATGATCGCCTGGATCAGCCCGCCCATCAGGATGTGGACGCCCATCACCGCCAGCAGCTCCGGCTGCGACCAGCCGGCCAGGCTGGCGGTGTGGCTGAACACCAGCCCCATGCCGATCAGGCCCACGGCCACGGCCACCGCCGACTGGAGCAGCTGCACGAAGAAGTTCACCCGGTACTGCAGCTCGTTCATCGCGCCGACGCGGAAGAAGTGGTAGGCAAGGCGAAAGAGTGACATAAGTAGTGTTGAATGTTGAATGTTGAATGCTGCGCGCCTTCATTCAGCATTCAACATTCAACATTATTTAGTTTCCCACCGCCGAGAAGGCCCGCACGCCCTGGCGCCAGACGACCGTGACTCCGGCGAGACCGATGAGGATCCAGAGCAGCTGCATAGCCAGGCCGAAGAGCAGCTGCGTGGGGGGGAGCTGGCCGACCAGCGACTCGATCGGGAAGCCGAACGTCCACTGGAAGGGCAGGTATCCGGCGATGCGCTGCGCCCAGCCGGGCAGCAGGCTCATGGGCACCAGGCGCCCGGAGAGCAGCAGCTCGGCGGCGAAGAACAGGTCGTAGATCGCGCTCACCCGCGTCGTCCAGAAGGTGATCATGCCCAGGATCCACAGCAGCATCGTGCGGATCAGGAAGGCCCCCCAGATCGCCACGCAGAAGGTGAGCACGCCCTGCCAGGATGGGCTCAGCTCGGGGCGGAAGACCAGCGCCAGGGCGGCGGCCAGGGGCAGCCAGAGGATGATCACCACCACCTTGTAGCCGGCGAAGAAGGCCACGTCGAAGTGCAGCGGGTGGATGGGCCGCAGCAGCGCCGCCGAGAGCTCGCCGTGCTGGATGCGTCCCTCCCAGGCGTAGGGGGTGAGCACGATGTTCATGTTGCGCACCAGGGTCCAGACAATGTAGTACGCGGCGAAGGCCCCCGGCGTGTAGCCGCCCACGCTGCCGCCCTGGGATGCGGCGATCGTGCTCCATACCACCAGGTAGATCACCGGCTCGGTGACCATCCCGATCATGTAGAAGTAGTTCGCGGTGCGGTACTGGAACTGGCTTATGATCGCCATCTTCATCACCGTCCGGTAGTAGTCGAGCATGCTGGTTCCCCCACGCGGTAGGGGCGAAGCATATGATGTTTGCGTGCAGCGCAAACATCATATGCTTCGCCCCTACCTAGGACGGTGTCTATCTCCTGCCAGCGTCAGCGCACAACCACCTCGAAGGGCGGGCCGACTCGCAGCAGGACGCTGTGAACCGCGTCCTCCTCGCGCTTGCTGCTCACCGACAGCGATATCATCGGCCGGCGCGGGGCCTCGCCATCTGCCACGGCCTTGCGGAGGAACTTGCCGATCATGTCGGCGCTTAAGAAGCCGCCGATCAGGCCGATGACGCCGCCGACCACGGCGGTGCCCGCCAGAAACGAGAACAGCGAGGTGAGGGCCGGCACGATGCTGTACAGGTTGCCCTGGCCGCGGATGTCCGGGGTGTCCATCGAGAACATGCCGAGCAGGAAGCCAGGTGCGCCGAGGGCGACGGCCCCGAGCAGGGCGCAGCCGAAGATCACGAAGTAGCGAAAGCTTGAGTCGGTCGCCCCGAGGCCCATGATGTCGCCCACATCGCCGTTGGAGGTGCCGACCTTCGCCCCGGAGAAGCCGCTCTCGCGCAGGGCCGCCGCGGCGCGCTCGGCGTCGCGCGAGTCGGTGAAGGTTGCCAGAATCACGGCCATCGTCGCAGCTCCTTACAATATATGCACATCCTATGTATCTATTGTACCACCGGTTTCGGTTCGCTCGTGTAGGGTCGAAGGGTCGGCCACCTTCGGCCCTAGGCGGCGAACACCTGCTCGATCACATCATCGATCGGCGGCTCCTCGATCGTCAGGTCGCCCACCGGTAGGTCGGCCAATATGCGCGCGGTGATCCGGGCGGCATCGGCCTTGGGCACGCGCAGGGTGGTGCGCCCGCCATCGGTCGCCACCACCTCGCCGTAGGGCGTCAGGTCGCGGGGCTCGGCGAGGGTCACGCTGATCTGGCGGTAGGCGGCGAAGCGCTCCACCAGGCCGCTCAGGGCGCCGTCATAGCGCACCTGGCCGTGGTGGATGACGATCACCCGCCGGCAGAGGGCCTCTACGTCGGCCATGTAGTGGCTGGTGAGCATCACGGTGGCCGCGTGGCGGCGGTTGTACTCGGCGATGAAGCCGCGGATGCGCCGCTGCATGGTCACGTCCAGGCCGATGGTCGGCTCATCAAGGAAGAGCACGCGCGGCAGGTGCAGCAGCGCGCCGATAAACTCCATCTTCATGCGCTCGCCCAGCGAGAGGTTGCGCACCGGCTTGCTCACCAGGTCGCCCACCTCCAGCAGATCGATGAACTCGTCGCGCGTGCGGCGGAACGGCTCGGCGGGGATGCGGTAGATCGCCCGCTGGAGATCGAAGGAGTCCAGGGCCGGCAGGTCCCACTGGAGCTGGTTACGGTTGCCCATCACCAGGGCGATCTGGCGCAGGAAGGCGTGCTCGCGGCGCTGCGGCAGGTGGCCGATCACGCTCAGCTCGCCGCCGCTGGGGTGGAGCAGGCCCGAGAGCATCTTGAGCGTGGTGGTCTTGCCGGCGCCGTTCGGCCCCAGGAACCCGACGATCTCACCCGGCGCGATGCTGAAGCTCACGCCGTCCACCGCGCGCACCTCGCGGGTCTGTCGGCGCACCAGGCTGCGGATGGATGCGGCCAGCCCCGCCTCGCGCACGGGCACCTGGAAGGACTTACGCAGCTCGGACACGCGGATCGCTGGGGAGTCTTTGCTCACGGGAGCCTCATTGGGAGCGGCTTAGCGCAAATCGCTCGATCGCTGCGGCGGCAGCGGGCCATGCCGGGTCGAGCATCAGGTCGTGGGCGGCCCCGGGCACTATCAGCAGCTCGCAGCCGTAGGCGGCGGCCGTCTCTCGCTGAACCTCCGGGCTATACGTCCAATCGCGCTCGGCACCGACCACCAGCACCGGGGTGCGGCAGGCGGCGGGGCGCGGGCGCAGCAGCATGCTGCTCGGCGTCACCAGGGGCGGCTCCGCCACCATGCGCGCCACGTGGCGCGCCAGCTCAGCCTCGGGGATATCGCGGCGGAAGAGGGCCGTGCGCACGGCCTGCGGCTCCAGCCGGAGCATCGCCGGCAGCGAGATCGGCTCGGCGGTGGGGTTGCGGGTGAAGTAGGTGTGGAGGCTGGCCGGTGAGCTGCACAGCAGCACCACCCCCGCCACCTCGGGCGCGGGGCCGAGGACGCCGGTGATCAGCATCTGGACCAGCAGCCCGCCCAGGCTGTGGCCGACCACCAGCGGGCGCGGGCCGGCGGCGGCGACGGCGGCGACGGCGGCGCGCACATCGCTGGCGTACTGGACGATCGTGCTGCGGGCGTAGCCGGGCGGGCGGGGGCTACCCCCGTGGCCGCGCAGGCTCACGGCGTGGGCCTCAAACCCGCGCGCCGCAAACGCGGCCATTGCCGGCTCCCAGCACCATGCCCCGTGCCATGCCCCGTGGATCAGCAGCAGTGGGGCGCGGTGGAGCCGGCGGGCCGGGCGGGCGATGATATGCTCTAGCTGGATCATCCCTAAAACCCACCCCACATATCGCTGGGTGGAATTGCCAGCGAGGCTGGCAATTCCACCCAGCGATATGATCATTCACAATACCGCAAAAGTCGCCCTGTCACCTTGAATATCCCACCCCATGTCACCCTGAGCGAAGCGAAGGGTCTTCCCATCCACGCGCCTGGAAGATGCTTCGCTTCGCTCAGCATGACCGGAATGCGCACAGGGTGACTTTTGCGGTATTGCGATCATTCACCCCACAAGAGGCTGATCGACCGGCAGACCGAGCCGCTTGCGCCGCTCATCGGCCAGGCGGCGCTTCTCGGCGATCATCTCGTCAGTGACGTACACCCCGAAGGAGCGCAGCCCGGCCAGCTTCAGCCCGTGCTTCTGCCAGAGCCGGTACATCTCCTTCACCCGCTCCATCTCGATGTTGCGGCCCAGCGTGTAGTCACCGTACTTGCCGTCCATAGCCAGGAGGGCCGTCTCGGAGAGGCAGGCGTACGCGGTGCCGGGGGGCATATCGATATCGAAGCCAAAGTCGGGCTCGCCGGGCAGCATGATCTCGCCGCTCTCGACGATCAGCACATCGGGGCGGCGGGCGGCGTCCCGCTCCTTCACATCGGGCGGGCGGGCCACATCGCAGACGACGGCGCCGGGCTTGAGCTTGTCCACGTTGATCACCTTGCCGGTGAGGGCGCTGGTGGTGGTGATGATCAGGTCGGCGTCGCCGATATAGGCGTCGGGGTGCGTGGCGGCGATCACGCGGGCGCCGGGGGTCTCGTGCTCGATCTGCTGCTTGAGGGCCAGCAGGCGCTCGGCGCGCGGCGCGATCAGCACCACGTCGCGCACGGCCTGGGCCAGCAGGCGGGCGCAGACCGCGCCGATCGAGCCGGTGGCCCCGATCACCACGGCGCGGACGTGCTCGGGGCGTCCGCCCTTCATCAGCAGCACCGCCTGCTTCGCCGCCTCCAGGGTGGCGGCCACCGTGAGCGAGTTGCCCGAGGTGATCCCGATCTCCACCTTCTCGGCCACCGTGAGGCCGGCGTCGCCAACCACCGAGGTGAAGGCCCCCAGCCCCATCAGCCGCGCGCCCATGCGCTCGGCCATGCGGGCGGCGCGGATAAGCCGGCGGTAGGTGAACGACGGCGGGCGGTGCATCATCTCGCGCGGGGTGGCGCCCAGCGAGAGCAGGATGCCCTCGGTCTCCTCGCCAGTGGCGATTGAGCGGATGCCGCGGATCTTCGAGAGGTAGATCGGTGGCATATGGGCGGCCACTAGCTCGACGAGGCGCTGCGGCATGTAGCGTGTCCAGCCAAACTGGGGGGCTTTGCTGATCATATCGGTGCGCAGAGGGTGGATGACAAAGGCGAACTTCGGCCTGGGGCGCGGGTTGAGGTCCTGCACCGTCGGCCCCCAGTTAGCGGCGGCGATGAAGTCCAGGGCCTCGGCCTCGCCGGGCTGCTGGCTCGTCTCCTGAATGGCGGTGACGATCGCCTCGAGCATGTCGGTCGACACGAAGGGCTGCGGGCAGGGGCTGCCGTCGGCGCTGACCAGCGGCGGGTGCATCGTCACCAGGGTCGTCACCCCACGGCGGCGCAGATCCTCGATCTCCTCGGGCGAGGGGTCGTCGGTCATAATCACCTTGCCCGCCAGGCTCTCGGGGGCGAAGCGACGGATGAACGCGAAGTCGCCGGCGATCACGTTGGCCCAGTCGAAATGCTTCCTGGCGCGCGGATCGTGGCCCTCCTGGCCGCGGGCAACCGGGTGCAGCAGGCGGTAGGGCAGCAGGGCGGTGATCGGCAGGGTGGTGGCGGCGTAAAGCTCGAGCTGGGCTATGCTGCGCGGCGGCGGCAGGAAGCGCAGCCCGCTGTGGATGATCGGGTCGGCAAAGCGCAGCCTGGCGTCCTGCTGAGCCAGGGCGGCGGCCAGCTGGTAGCGCTCGATCCCGCTGGTGAGGAGGACCTTCTTGTAGCGGAAGAGGTCGGGGGCCTTGCGGACGGCCTGGGCCACCGCCCAGCGCTCCAGCGTGTTCTTTAGCACCCCGCCATCGACCACCGGCGTGCGGCGGGCCTGGCTGGCGATGTGGATGGCCTCCTGGTGCGGGTAGCGCGCCGCGCCCACCCGGAACACCGGCGTCAGCCCGCCCAGGCCGATCGCGTCCACCTCGCCGTCATACGCGTGGATAAGCTCGCCTGCCCGGGCGATGTCGCCGTTGGTGCCAATGCGCTGGACCTCGATATGCTGGCCGAGGATGGTGGTGGTGAACCGGTAGTCGCGGGCGGATGAGCCCAGGCTGATGCTGACAACGCGCTTCATAACCATATACCTCTGAGTGCTGCCGCAGAACGCTTCGCTGAGTATAGCATAGCTTGCTGCCTGACTCTGGCGTATGCCCAGGGCTGTCGCAACATCTCTGGGGCGACTTCGACAGCCCCGCGTCGGTATGCTACAATCGGTCTGGGTGAAGCTCGTGGCTACAGGGAGGTAGTTCGATGCGTATCGAGCGCAACCTGGCAATGGATCTTGTTCGCACGACTGAGGCGGCGGCCCTGCGCTGCGCCCGCTGGATGGGCCGCGGTGATAAGATCGGGGCCGATCAGGCCGCTGTCGATGCGATGCGGATGTCGCTGGACAGCGTGCAGATGAACGGCGTCGTCGTGATCGGCGAGGGCGAGAAGGATGAGGCGCCGATGCTCTACACCGGTGAGCGCGTCGGCAGCGGCGATGGCCCTGAGATGGATATCGCGGTGGACCCGGTGGAGGGGACGACGCTCTTGGCCGAGGGTATGCCCGGCGCTATCGCCGTGGTGGCCGTGGCTGAGCGGGGCTCGCTGTATAACTGGGATGGCTTCGCCTACATGGATAAGCTCGCCGTCGGCGAGCGGGCGCGCGGGGTGATCGATATCAACGCCCCGGTGGCCTACAATGTCCGCGCCGTTGCCCGCACCCTCGGCAAGCAGATCGAGGATCTGACCGTGGTGGTCCTCGACCGGCCGCGCCACAAGGATCTGATCCGGCAGATCCGCGAGACCGGCGCCCGCATCAAGCTCATCCTCCACGGCGACGTGAGCGCCGGGGTGATGACGGCGATCGATAACCCGCCCGCCGATATGCTGATGGGCATCGGCGGCGCCCCCGAGGCGGTGATCACCGCGTGCGCCCTCAAGTGTACCGGCGGCGAGATCCAGTGCCGGATCTGGCCGCGCAACGACGAGGAGCGCCAGATAGCCGCCCAGCGCGAGGTCGATCTGAAGCGCGTCTTCCGGATCAACGACCTGGTGCGCGGCGACGATGTTTTCTTTGCCGCCACCGGCATCACCCCCGGCGAGTTCCTCCACGGCACGGAGTATTTTGCCGGCGGCGCCCGCACCCACAGCGTGGTGATGCGCGCCCGCTCTGGCACCGTGCGCTATATCTCCGCCACCCACCGCTGGGATAAGCTCATGCGCATCTCGAATATGCCCTACGCCTGATCGGCTCCCTGACACCCTCGGCCGGTTGTACGGGCGGCGCATGCGCCGCCCCTACGATGCCCTTCCTATGCACGCATTTCCCCCCGCGCCATCCCGCCTCCGCGGCGCGCTGGCGCGATCCCCTTCGCTGATCGCCGCCGTCGCTATCGCCGCCGGCGGTCTGGTGGGCGCAGCCACCGCCCTCGGCCCAATCTACGCCCTCGCCGGCCTTCTGACGCTCGTGGCCGGGGTCGCCCTGCTTGTCAGCACCGAGGCGGGTCTGATCGCCGTCTTCGCGATCATCACGCTGCTCCCTTTCGGCACCCTGCCATTTAAGGCGATCATCACCCCTAACTTTCTGGAGCTGGCCCTCGCCGGCCTCAGCGCTGTGTGGGTGCTGCGCCTCCTGGCCCGCTCCGACGCCTATGGCCTGCGGGTGACGCCCCTCGGCCTGCCGATCCTCGGCTTTATTGGGCTGACCCTCTTCTCGCTTGTCCTCGGCGCCCGCGGCCTGCCGGACTCGCTGACATTACATAACTACGCCAAGTTTGTGCTCGGGGTGCTGCTCTACGTGAGCGCGGTGAACTGTGTGCTCACCCGCGCCCAGGCCCGCCTGATCATCCGCGCCCTGATCCTCAGCGGCGCCCTGGCTGCGCTGGCGGCTATCCTGCTGCTGGCCCTCCCCGACAGCCTCGCCCTTACCATCCTGGTGGCCCTGGGCCGGATCGGCTACCCCACCCAGGGCCGGGTGCTGCGCTATATTGAGGATGGCCCAGGCACTGGCCTTGAGCGCGCGATCGGCCTCTCGGTTGACCCGAACAGCTTCGCCGGCATGCTCGCGCTGGTGACGGCGCTCGCGCTCGCGCTCCTCTTCGCCCGTCGGCCACTACTTCCTCGCGGTGTCCTGATTGGCATCGTCGCGGTGCTTACGCTGGCGCTCCTGCTCACC
>JBAXES010000032.1:0-15276 GCA_037140315.1 Chloroflexales bacterium | reverse complement strand
CGCGGGCCGCGCGCTGGGCGGCCGACCCCGCCCGCGACGACGAGCCGGGGCGGATCACTGTGCTGCCGCAGCGCGTGCGCGAGCTGCGCGACCTGCTGCTCGACGTGGCCGCCCTGCGCGCCCTGCTCGACGATCGCGCCGAGCTCGAGAACGACCGCCCGGCCCGCCGCGAGGTCGCCGGGCGGCTGATCGAGGCCCAGCAATCCCTGGCCCACGTGATCGTCGAGACCTACGGCGGCGCGCACAGCCGCTGGTTCCACCGCCACGAGAATCAGACGGTCGCCAGCGCGCGCCAGATTGACGAACTGCTCTCCGATGCCGCCGACGCCACCTACCCGCAGACCCCGCAGGTCTGGAACGAGCTGATCGTCCGCCGCCAGCTCTCCGCGGCCGCCACCAAGGCCCGGCGCAACCTGGTCGAGGCCATGCTCGATCGCGCCGGCGAGGAGCGCCTGGGGCTGGCGGGCTTCCCGCCCGAGCGCGCGATCTACGAGAGCGTCATGCGCGCCGGCGGGCTGCACCGCCAGGGCGACGCCGGCGGCTGGGCGTTCGGCCCGCCGACCGCCGCCGACCCGCTGCGCCTGCGCCCCGCCTGGGATGCGCTGGATCGGCTGATCGCCGCCGAGGCCCCTGAGCCGCACCCGCTGACTGAGCTGTTCGCCGCCCTTGAGGCCCCGCCCTTTGGCGTGAAGGCCGGCCTGACCCCGCTGCTCTTCATGGCGCTCTACAAAGCCCGCGAGGGCGAGATCGTGCTCTACGAGCGCGAGAACTATGTCCCGATCCCGGACATGGCCCTGTTCGAGCGGCTGCTCACCCGGCCCCAGCACTTCGCCGTGCGCCTCAGCCGCGCCGACGGCGCGCGCCGCGAGGTTTACCGGCGCTTCGCCGAGGAGCTTGCGCCGCGCGCCCTGGCGCAGCCCGTGCAGCCCGCCCTGCTGACGGCCACGCTGCCGCTCTTCCGGCTCATGCGCGACCTGCCGGAGTTCAGCAAGCAGACCCGCCGGATCAGCGCGCAGGCCCAGGCCTTCCGCAGCGCGCTGCGCGAGGCCCGCGCCCCCGACCAGTTGCTCTTCGAGCGGCTGCCGGCCGCCTGCGCGCTGCCGCCCTTCCAGCCCGCCGCGCCGGCCGACCCGGCCCAGCTGGAGCGCTTCATCAGCGCCCTGCGCGCCGCTATGCAGGAGCTACAGGCGGCGTACCCGGGCCTGCTGCGCGACCTCGCCGAGCGCATCCGCGCCGCGTTCCGCTGCGCCGCCGCCGACCACGCCGCCCTGCGCGCCGAGATCCACGCCCGCTACAGCCTGATCGCCGACACCACCGGCGATATACAGATCCGCGGGCTGGGCGTGCGCCTAGAGACCGCCGACGAAGCGGGCGACGCCTGGGTTGAGAGCGTGGCCGCCCTGGTGACCAAGCGCCCGCCGGAGCTGTGGGCCGACAAGGACATCGCTGCATTCGAGCTGGGGATCATGAAGCTCGGCAACCAGTTCGGCGCAGCCGAGGACATCGCCGTCGCCGCGCAGGCCGTGCCGCACGCGGCCCCGCTGCTGCACGTCGGCATCACCAACGGCCAGGGCGAGGTGCGCCGCGTCCTGCACCTGGCGCCCGACGACCCGGCGGTGCAGCGCCTGAGCGCCGACCTCAGCGCGGCCCTCGGCAGGCACCTAGCCCTGACCGCAGACCAGCGCGCCGCCGCGCTGGCCGAGATCCTCCAGTCGATGTTAAAGGCGGAGTAGCGGCGGCTCGCATGCCGCCGATGCCCGCACACCGGTGGACCACCTATGACCTCTGACTCCAATCTGTTTGAGACCTGGGCTGCGCGCCCCGGCCGCCACATCGTCAACCTCAGCGGCGGCAAGGACAGCACCGCGCTGGCAATCCTCATGCGCGGCAAGATCCCGCAGCTTGAGTACGTCTTCTGCGACACGCACAAAGAGCTGCCCGAGACCTACGACTACCTCGACCGGCTGGAGTCGTTCCTGCAGCGCCCGATCATCCGGCTGAACGCCAGCCGCGGCTTTGACCACTGGCTCGACATGTACGGCGGCATGCTGCCCTCGGCGCGGGTGCGCTGGTGTACGCGCAAGCTCAAGATCGAGCCGTTCGAGGCCTACGTCGGCGCCGACACGATCTGGAGCTACGTCGGCATCCGCGCCGACGAGGACCGCAGCGGCTACATCTCGACCAAGCCCAACATCCGCCCGCTCTTCCCCTTCAAGGAGCTCGGCCTGGTGATCGCCGACATCGAGCGCATCCTCGACGAGAGCGGCCTCGGGCTGCCGTCCTACTACGAGTGGCGCCAGCGCAGCGGGTGCTGGTTCTGTTTCTTCGCGCGGTCTGGGGAGTGGGTGGGCCTGAAGGAGCGCCACCCCGACCTGTTCGAGCAGGCCAAGGCGTACGAGACCGAGCGCGGCGGCGAGCACTTCACCTGGCGCCAGCGCGAGAGCCTGGCCGAGCTGGAGCAGCCCGAGCGGGTGGCCCAGATCAAGCGCGAGCACCAGGCTCGCCTGGAGCTTGAGCGCAGACAGCGCCCCGACCGCCCGCTGATCGAGCTGGTCGGCGCGGCGCTGGACGCCGAGGATGACGACCAGGGGTGCGAGATCTGCCATTTGTAGAGATCTACTACCGAGGAGAAATATGCGAACACTCCAGTTCAATCAGGGGTTCCCGCTCGACCGTGCATTGATCACAGGCATGCTCAAATTTACATCTACAGGTGAGCCGACCTCAAATGATGCCGTGGGCGCATATCTTGGCGTGAATCCCTACAAGGTGATGGGCCTTCGAGGATGGTTTTGCAAACTTGGACTCGGAAGTACGACTTCTAAGCAATATCAGCTATCTCCCTTTGGGGCGGCTGTTGCTGCACATGATCCTGATCTGGCCCGGCCCGGCACACGCTGGCTGCTGCACTATTTTCTCGCCAGCGAGCACGAGGAGCGCTCTGAGGTCTGGTACCAATGCTTTAACGCATTCCTCCAGCCGGGCATACGTTTCTCGCGCGAAGAGCTTCGTGAACATGTCGAGCGCAGCTTTCCGGAGGGGCGGTCGAATAAGGATGGTGTGCAGAAAGACACCAACGAGCTCATCAATACATACCGTCAGGACTCAGCCCTCGGCAGCCTCGGCCTGATGACACAGCATGCCGACAAAAAGCTGGTCGCGGGCCTGAGCACTCCGCCAGAGCTCCTGATTGTCGCCTACGTCCTGTTCGACATGTGGCGACGTCGGTATAACGACACGAACACGCTACGCCTATCGCAGCTCTTCTCTGAGCCGGAGACGCCGGGGCGCATTTTCGTGGCTACATCCGCGCAGGTCCGCGACTTCATCCTGCACCTCCAGGCGCAGGGTTTGCTCACCTACGCCGACACTCAGCACGAGCCGGTGACCCGCCGTTTTCATGACGACCCGACTGCGTTGTTGGAGCAATACTACCAACGATCATGAACATTCACCTTGAGCGCGCCGGCTCACACTTTCTCGCCTGCTGTAGCCAGCCGCGCTACCGGACAGCCTGGCTGATCGGCGCGCCGCTCTCTGGCAAGACCACCCTTGCCCGTCAGCTGTGTAAGACGCATGGCTGGCGCTATCTCAACCACACCCTGGAGCCGGGATACTTTGATGCGCTTGCAGATCATTTGGAGACCTACCAGCCCGCTGATCTCCTTCGTGATCTGCGCGCCTGGTGTGCCGCATCTGACCGGCCAGTGTTGCTTGTCGACGAGATCGACGCGATCCTGGCGACATGGCCATCCGATCAGCGTCGGCTGTTCGCTACCCAGGCCAGTCGCCTTTCTGAGTTAGCCCACGGGCTTGTCCTCGTCAGCAACCTCTTCGAGGTAGATACTCTCACTCAGCTCCTGCCCGATAGCGATCTCCCCGCCTATTACAACCTCTCAGGAGTATAGCCATGAGCAGCGCAAATACCCTCCTATCTGATCTCGTCGTTGTCGATGCGGGCTTCAAGCCGGCTGTACATCTTCCAGATGATTTTGATAAGGATGAGCAAAATGCGCAGCTCATTCGGACGTATATCCCTACATCACAATCCATCAATTTTTTGGCGGAGGTCGCCCGCAGCCTCAACCCCGCTAGCAATGAGCGCGCGCGTATGCTCATCGGCACCTTCGGCACCGGTAAGTCCGACCTCCTGCTTATGCTCTGTAACTACTTCTCGCGCCCGGTTGACGACCCGATCATGCAGCCGTTCTACGAGAAGCTCCAGCGGATTAATGAGGCGCAGTACACGACGATCTATCAGCAGCGGGAACATCGGAGCCCGTTCTTGGTCGTGCTGCTCCAGGCAGACGCCGTCACCCCGTTTCCGGGCTTTATTCTGCACGGGTTAGAGCAGGCCCTAAAGCGGTTTGGGCTTGAGGATCTGATGCTGCCGACGCGCTATGCCGCCGCGAGCCAGAAAATCGAAGAGTGGCAGCGCGAGAGCCACCCGGTGCTCCAGAGCTTTATCGCTGCGCTGCGCGATAACGAAGCTAAGGAGCTATCGACGCTGCTCAAGGATCTGGGTGGCCCCGGCGCAGACCTTGTGTTCCCCTCGTTTCTCCGCGCCTTCCGCACTGCCACCGGGACGCCGTTTGATATCTATACCTATAACCGTCCTGAGCAGACTTACAAGCGGGTGGCCCAGGCCCTGCATGAGCGTGGCAGCCATAGCGGCATTCTCGTCGTGTGCGACGAGTTCACACAAGTATTACGACGCTTGGCGCGTGCTGGCGATCAGCAGGGAGCGGAAGTTGATTCTGAAGCCTTGGGTGTGCAAGATCTTGCCAATACCAGCATATCATCGCTCCAGAATCAGCTGCACTTTGTTGTTTCTAGCCTGGAGCCGTTTGCTAGCTCCGCAGCAGAGAGTACGTCGGCAACTGGTAACAAAGTTATTGAGAAGTTTGGAGGGCGATTTAAGTCGTTTGAGCTGGAGCTTCAGGATAGCGCAGAGCTGATCCGTGGCGCGATTCGCCGGCTTGATCAGACGATTGCTGTTCTGCCGAATCGCCAGCGTGATGAGTTGGTCGATCTCGCACGCACTCTCTGGCGGCAACAAGGAAAGCAGTTGCTTACCGAGATGGTGGTTGAGGGATGCTTCCCGCTGCATCCGCTGGTGACATATGCGTTGCCGCTGATCAACCGCAGTGTCGCTCAGACCAACCGCACCATGTTCCTCTTCTTGAAGGATCAGGATGGGCTTGGCGGATTTCTCTCCCAGCATCAGCTCGCCAGCTCATACCCGAACTGGAGTAATCTGGTGACTCTGGATTGGCTCTTCGATTATTTTGCGAAGAGCATTCAGGTGCGGCGCTCCGATATCATCGATGCCTATAATCACTCGCTCCAGTTGCTTGCTCGAGCAAATATTGATACGGCGCTTGCACGTCAGGCGCTCAAGGTGGTGGCCCTTTGTGAGGTCATTGCACCCAACCTGAGCCCAACCAGATTGCTGCTGCGCCAGGCGCTCAACCTGCCTCCATCGTCTGATGCTGAACTTGTGGCGGCGCTCTCGTTGCTGGAGCAGGTTGAGGCAATCTACCCGCCAAGCGATGCTGAGGGTGAGGCGCTTGGTGCGTACAGCTTGCCGATGGTAGATCGCGTCAACCCAATGCATCTTCGACAGCGTGTGATTCGCAAGGCGCGTGAGTCGCAGACGAGCGTCGGACGGCTCCAAACAGCTTACCCCCCTGAGTCGGTCAAAGCTGCCAACTATAACCAGCGCCGTGGTAGCTGGCGTGAACTGAAGGCTCGATACGTGAGTATGGTGGAGTTGAACAGCGCCGCACGGATCAAGGAAGATCTAGCTGAGACACATGATGGGCTGCTGTGGTATGTCGTCGCCAGCAGCGAAAGCGAGCGCAGCGAGGCCCAGAGCCGCGCCCGCGATCTGACTCGTCAACATCCCCGGCTTGTTGTGGCCGTGCCGATAGAGCCCCTCACGGTACTAGATGCACTCAAGAATTACGATGCACTTGAGGCGATTCGCAGCGACCAGACCCTAGATGGCAGTTCAAAAACGTACCTTCAGGATACCGGGTTGGTCGGGAAGGGGTTTTATAGCGTGCTTACATCTGCCGTCGTCAAGTTGCGTGAGGAAAAGCAGTGGGAGTGGTTCCGCGAAGGGGCTAGCCAGCCAAATATTCTCAATCGATCACACGCGCAAGATTTGGCGTCAAAAGTGATGCTCATGGTCTATTCAAATACTCCGGAGCATCAACTCTCCCAACAATTCAAGGCCGAAGGGACTACGCCGTCGCTTAGCAGAGCGATGGCGGAGGTGCTCAAGGGCGAAGTTCGTATCAGCAAGAGTGGTAATAAGCCTGAGGAAGTTGTTCTTCGTACCGCATTGACCGGGTTAGGTCTGCTTAGATCGTTGCGTATTGAAGGTCCGCATGAGATCTTTAGCCTCGTTGAGCCAAATGGTGGCTATCACAACAGCCAGAAGATATGGCTGTTGTATCTAAGCTACCTGAGTGATAAGAAGCCCTGGTCTAAGTTGATCGAGACGCTGCGTAAAGAGCCATACGGGCTGTATGATTCGCTGCTGGTTGCCTTCACTGCGGCCTTCCTCACATTTTATGCCGACGGAATCGAGATCGTTGCAGTCGATGGACACCCAATAGTACTTGAAGAAAAAATACTGAAAGCGTTAATTGAAAGCCCGCAGAAATATAATGTGAATCTGCAGCCACTATCTGAGCCAGAGAAACAATGGCTGCGAGGTGTTGTCACTGTGGGCTTGAGGAAGCCGTTCAATAGTAGCGGTGGTCAGGGTAAGACTCTGCGCTCCCGTATCGCAGCTCAGGTTAAGTCATGGCTCGCCGGGCTGCGCCTCCCGCTCTTTGTGGAAAAGCTTGATGTGGGATTTGTTTCGATACTCATCCCCGATAATGCTGAGCCAGTTGTCGCCACAGCCACACTTCTCCTTCAGGGTACCCGTACCGATGAGGGTATAGCGAGCATGCTGCTGAATGAGATCCCTTTGGCTCTCAAAATGCCTGATCATAGTGATTGGACAAGTGAGCGCGTGACTGAGATGCTTGCGACATGGGCAGAGACATGCCAACTTCTAGAACAATTGCCGAAAGCGCTAGAACGGTACGTAACCTGTTCAATTGCAGCTGTGTTCGGCTGCAAAGAAGAGGCACCAATCGAAAGCTATTGGGGGAGTATCTACCACTGGCGCATGAATCGGAGGATTGTACAGGATCAGCTAGAGGATCTATCTGGCTATGCGCGTGATGTTTTTCGGATGTCGAACCGTCCAGCTAGTACAATTCGTGAGTCCTTCCTCGAAGAATTTCCACGGAAGGTAACGGAAATCAGTACTATCTATCACATGTGGCCGTCACTCGATTACCTCGACCGTCTCGTTAAGGTACTCCAGAAATCGCGTGTCGAGATCGATATGCGCTGGCAGGCTCTCGCGAACGAGGAGGATGTTTGGCGTGATGGGTTGGCCAGCGCGGTACTTGGCAGGCCTATGCCGGGCGTGAGCGCTGATAATGCTGCCAGATATCTGTACGAGTGGGCGACGGGCGTGACATGGCCGAGCTGTGCACCTACCCTTCAGTCTGCCGAGCTTCAACATTTCTATCCGGACCTTGATCTACAAGTTTATACGGACATCATCGCTGTTCTCAGTCGTACCCAGCATCGTGCCGAGGATTGGCAGCGCGAGCTGGGAGAGGCATTGCCAAAGCAGTTTGGTGTCGAGGGCTGGACCAAGGCCGAGGTAACGCGCGCCGTCGCCCGCCTCGGCACAGCCCTGAAGCACGCCGCAAACCTGGACGCCCTTCTGCGCAAGCATACATTGTCGCAGCTGCTTGCGCTGTTTGCCACCGAGTCGGCTGGTACCACTGCGCCTGGCGCGATCCTGCGCCAGTGGCGCGATGCCCACCCGATCCCGCCAGAGAATGATCTTGATGCAAACGCGCGGATCCTCCTCGCGCAGATCGACAGCAGCTCTGATGCAGAGACAACCCTGCTGATCGCGCTGCCGCGCGCGCTGCCGCAGATCGCGCAGAGCTATCAGCAGTGGGCCGCCTACGCTGATCTGAGTCGCTATGTCGAGGTAGTGGCCTCAGCCGTGAGCGCGATCGATAGCTATACGCCGCTCACCGATGCCGAATGGCGCTGGCTCAAGGGTATTGTGACTGAAGTGCTACGCCGACCACTGGACAGCCAATCGCGCGAGAAACATCAGCTGTCACAGGTCGTGGGAGTGCAGCTTGCCCATTGGCTGCGTGAGCTGAGTCTCCCCGGATTCGCAGCGAAGCTCACATCCGCCGATCTGCGCGATCTTTTCCCAGATGCTTCGTCAGCCCATCTTTCAGCGATGGGCGTGCTACTTCGTGCTAGTGATCAGCTTCGTATGGCTCCAGCGCAGGTGTTGCTGATCGACCTTCCCTCTACACTCGGGGGCGGCGAGGGCGGTGAAGGCCTGAGCGATTTGACCGCAGAGGTGCTTCTTCGTGAGTTGGGCGAGGTCTGTCGATATGTGCGCAATCTGAGCGAAACCATCACGCGACGCCTCTTCGCTGAGATCGGCTCCATCTTTGGTGTAGAAGCATCTGGCAATGGTGCAGGCACACTCGTGAGCAAGCTGCGCGTTTGGCGCCAGTCGTATGTGCTCTTTGCCAATGAGGCGCTATCATCCGACGCAGCGCTTGTCTCAGAGGCGCTAGCGGCTCCTACCGATGATCCGGCCAAGCTACTCCTTACCACGTTACCCGGCAGGCTGCGTGAGGTGAGAACGCCCTATGGCAGCTGGCGCTCCTGGGGTCAGCGCGCCACATATCTCCAGTCACTCTCAGCTGCGGTGACGGAGATCGCCCAACGGGGACATGTGAGCGACGCCACGCCGCACGTCCAGACGCTTTGGGAGAATCTGAAGTCGCAGATCGCGGGGCTCTCGCTCGATGAGCAGCGCTGGCTGATCAAGGCGTTCGGCGAGGAGTTCCGGTCATGATCACCATCATCGCTGACAGGCACGGCTATGATAGCCCCCCGGCGGGCTCGCTCGTCGCCGCCAAACTGACTGACTATGTGCCGGTTCGCCGCCGCATTCGGACCGCGCTCGACCAGGATGAGCCGCTGACTGTCTATGCAACCAACCCGGTTCTCTTAGGCTGGCTGGGCGACCTCCAGCGCTACCCTGAGTCACGTATAGCCTGGCGCGTTGTTGATCCCGGCGAGGAGTTCACCCAGATGTTCGGTGTTGCACCGGCTGATCCATTCACGCCGGCGCGGATCGCTGCTCTCCAGCTCCACGATCTGCCACGTGTGCCGGTCGGCGTATTTGTGCATCCCCTGACATGGATCTTGGGCCACCGGCTTGACCCTCTGTGGCAGCACGATGAGCCGCCACCGGGGCAGATTACATTGCTGGCTGAGTGGGCGCTTCATCGAGACTCACCGCTGGATGCTGATAGTATTGTGCTGACACAGGCGCAGCTTGAACGCTGGTCTGCGTGCCAGCCGATCTATCGGGCCATTCATGCGACGAGCCTGGCCGATGATTGTGCGAACCTGCTGCTTCGCTGGGCGCTCCAGCGCTATGAACGAAGCTGGCGCGGTACACAACGATGGGGGCAGTTGCCCATCATAGATGGGGAGCCTTCGCCTAGCGTGCTACAAGCCGTCCTTCGTGGACAGCGCGAGGCTATCCAAGCCTACTGGGATCGTCAGATGGTGGGCGTATCGATAGACTCTGGGTTTATCAGCGCTGCGCTCGGGCAGATGTCGGGGATGAGCGAGGCTGAGATTTTCGGGCTTACAATGATGCTGGATCGGCAGCCAAAGGCCCTCGATAACCAGCTTCTACAGGCAGTCAGGAGCCGCTTTGAGCACCTCCCCAGCGCTCAGTCGATGCTGCACAATCTTGACAGGAAAGTTACACCGCCCCAGCCACCCCTGCCCGATTCCGCTTGGCCGGCTGATCGGTGGTTAAGCTGGGCGACACAGCAGTACATGCCCTACTATGCATGGGTGATCCGCAGTGGTTGCGGGCGTGAGCATCAACAGGCGTGTGCCTTACGCTATAGCGACTGGCTCTATACCCAGTACCAGGCTTGGATAGATGACGATCAATCACCCCTGCTGCTTCGTCAGTACCAGGATATGATGGCGATCCTTGAGCGAGATCAGCGCGTCGTTGTGATCTGGCTCATCATCGATGGCATGACCTGGTGGCAGGGGAGCCTTATGCGTGAGACGTGCGAGCAATATGGTCTGCACTCTCAGGCGTACCTCCCA
This sequence comes from Chloroflexales bacterium, assembly GCA_037140315.1. Classification (GTDB taxonomy): domain Bacteria; phylum Chloroflexota; class Chloroflexia; order Chloroflexales; family Chloroflexaceae; genus Oscillochloris. The sequence continues at coordinate 5,016 of JBAXES010000032.1, read as the reverse complement.
GGTATCGCCGTGCTTCCGTCGATCACCAGCGTCTCGAAGCGTGCGCTTGTGACTGGCCAGCCGACCATTGATATTGCCCAGCCGACCATTGCTGAGGCGGCCCGCGTCAAGCTCGCGCGGAGCAATATTCCTGCGCGGGTAGGCTATAGCCTTCCGGATGCCATCGAGGCTCTGCGATGTGGCGATCATGGGCGGGTCTCTGTTGTCCTCTTTAATCTGATTGATGCGCTCGCCCATCAGACCACCACATTCACCGATAGTGCAGGCATTCGCGGCTACCTTAAAGAACTGGCCTCTCAACTGCGCGACGCTCAGCAAGTGTGCGTGGCGCAGGGTCGCCGGTTGCATGTATTGATCGGAAGCGACCACGGCAGTACGCTCCTGCCAGCCGATGCGCCAAGCGTGCCTCTCCCTCAGACCGTGCGCGAGATCGATGATGTGTGGGAGCCAGAGCTTTCTGGTCAGGAGGCCCAGCGGCCAGGCACACGCGCTGCGGCAACCGATCTTGATCGTATTCCAGATATTGATCCGCAGGTCTGGTATACGCTGGATCGGGTTCGCTTCCAGCTGGATAAGCATTATCTCGTGCCGCGCGGTTATGGCTACATCAAGCGACGCCCCTCAGGGTGGACCCACGGTGGCCTGACTCCCGAGGAGACGATTGTTCCCTTGATCCATCTAGCGGCTGATCGGCCGCATGTGCGCCCCATTGAGATCGAATTTCAAGGCTCATTACGTGTAGGGCAGGCCGGCACGGTGGTCGTCGTGCTCCGTAATATTAACTCCTTCCCTGTTCAGGATGTGACAGTGGCTGTTGCCGGTGCAACCGAAGAGATTCTGATCATACACATGGGCGCGCTTGAGCAGAAGGAGGCAGAGCTACATTTCACGACGGTGATAGCTCAAGGCACCGAACTGCCTGTCGCCTATGAGGTACGCTACAATGCGTTTGGCAACCCCCAGTGCGATCGAGGACGGGCGCAGATCTTGCTGCGTCGGCTTCAGACTGACGACACCTCCCTTGATGACATGTTCAACTAAATGACAACACTACTTCCCTACGAGGAAAAAGCGCAGCGCATCTTCGGCGAGGTCTGCGTGAATAAGGGGCTTGTGCAACAGGCAGGCTTTGGGACGCGCAGCATCCCAGCTTTCGTCAGCGAGTGGATCGTCACACGCCATGCACCTGAGGGCGTCCTCGATGCTGCTGCACAGCAGCGCATCCGCACATTTCTTAATAAGCACCTGCCGACCCGCGACCAAAAGGAGCAGCTCAAGGCACAGTTGCAGAATGGCGAGGCGCTGACCATCCTTGATCAGTTCAGCATAACAGTCGACCTGCAAAAGAATGAGAAGCGCTTGAATATCCCCTGCCTAGATGAGCGAAAGGCTGGGGTTGAGAATCATATTATCGAGAACTTCCCGCTGCTCTTAGGTGCAGGCGTGTGGGGCGTCGGTAAGCTCCAGTACTATCCACCGGATGGCGCGCGCAAGGAAGGGCAGATCTGCATGGTTGACTTCCGACCGATGCAGAACGCACGGCTGGATCTCGATCTCTACTGCGAGTGTCGGTCTCAGTTCAGCCTTGATGAGTGGCGCGATCTCCTGATCGCCAGTATGGGCTACAACCCCGAAGCCTATAACGCCACACAACAGATGCACATGCTCACACGCTTGATACCTTTGGTTCAGGAGCGGGTGAATATGATCGAGCTCGCTCCCAAGGGTACAGGCAAGTCTTTCGTCTTCCTCAACCTGTCGCGCCACGCGCGCCTGGTCTCTGGCGGCAAGGTCACGGCCGCAGCGTTGTTCTATAACAATGCGAGCCGACAGGCGGGGCTCCTGAGCTACTATGATCTCGTTATCTTTGACGAGGCGCAGTCGATCTCGTTTGATAACCCCGGCGAGATCATCGGCGTGCTCAAGGATTATTTGGAGTCGGGCAGCTTTGCCCGTGGCGGTACGCAGAAGATCGAGTCAAGCGCTGGCCTGATGCTGCTGGCGAACATCCCGCTTGATGAGTATCGACGCCCCCGTCACGAGAACTTGTTCGCAGAGTTGCCTGACTTTCTCAGTGAGACCGCATTTATCGACCGCATCCACGGCATCCTGCCAGGCTGGGAGCTTCCGCGCATTGAGGAATCGTTTATTGGGCGCGGGATCGGCTTCAAGGCCGACTACTTCGGCGATGTCTTGCATCACCTGCGTAGCCGTGCCGGGTACGAGCAGATCGTCCAGCGCTATAACACGATTACCGGCACGGCTGATCGACGCGATATGATCGCTATCACTCGACTTGCGGCAGGTTTTTGCAAGCTTCTCTTCCCGCATGGTCAAGTGACGGCGAGCGATTTTGCGTCATATTGCCTCACGCCGGCTGTGCAACTGCGTCAGCGCGTGCGCGACCAGCTCGCGCTGCTCGACCCCGAGTATTCTCGCTTGCGGATTGGGTGGGAGTGAGAAGATCAAGCGGCGAGACGCTGCGAGTCCAGGCCCCGTACATGGGCGAGGAGCAGATGCAGGCGTACCTCGCGGCCCTTGTCGGGCGCGGCCACACGCGCGGCCCTATCGCCACCTAGGCCGCAGGCGGCAGGCGGCGAGGTTATGCACAACCTCCTGAGCGAGGCGTCCCAACTAGGGCGATTCGCTTCCTGATGCGCCAAGCGTGCTATACTGAATCGAGACCCTACGGTATGGCGTGCCACCATGATGCACGCTCCCGCATACCAGATTGGCTCAGGAGCACGCTGATGCGACCAGCAACGGCCTTTCTGCAGATCGCCCTGCGCCGCGCCGCCCGGGGCACGGGCTCATCAGCGGCGTTCCTTGATCGGAGAACCGCGATGATCCCCACTCCCGATCTCGGCGCGATCCTGGGTGTCACGCCGTGGGTGCTCGTCGGCGGCCTGGCGCTGCGGGCCTATGCGCCAGAGCGCATGACCCTGGATGTCGATATTATGATCCACACCGATGATGAAGCGCCAGTGAAGGCGGCGTTTGCGGCAGCCGGCTACACGATCACCGGGCCGCTCACGATCGGGAGCTTCACCACACACCCGGCAGACGGCAGCGCGCCGATCACTGTCCTCACCAGCGCCGCGCCGTGGCTGCCCGAAGCCCTGGCGTACCCCACCTCAGATCCGGCCGGCCTGCCAACCATGCCCCGCTCCTACCTGCTGCTGCTCAAGCTCCAGGCCGGGCGCACGCAGGATCTCGCCGATGTGCAGCGCCTGCTGCGCGGCACCAGCGCTGCGGATCGCTCTGCGATGCGCGAGATTGTCGTGCAGTACGCCGCCGATCTTGCGGAAGACTACGACGCCCTGGTGATGCTCGCCGATCTCGAGTTTGGCGCAACGAACTGAGCCGTTATCGCGATCAGGACTCCTAATGCGGAGCGCATCGGCACCTTACATGGCAGGACGCCGACGTCAAGCTGTTTGAGACCCAGATCTCCGCCCTCGGGCGGCGCTTCAAGCTGGTCGAGCAGGTCGCGGTGGTATACTGAGCCGCGAGCAGCAGATTTTTGCGCTCGCCGATGTGCGCTACAAACTCCTGGGAGAACCTAAAGATGAGGGCGCTTCACCATGAATGAACCGCGCGTATTTGTCATCACCCTGCTTGCCTTGCGAAGCGACCTTGATGGCACGCAGGTAACTGGCGCGGCTGGTGCAAGCACGATCTTAACCGTGCAGACAACGCAGGAAGCGGCTGAAGCTGAAGGATGGACGAATGTTCATGCCAGATACCCTCAATCGGATGGCTGGTTTGGTCATGAAATAACGGCCTTTGAACTTCCGCACACCCTTGATACTGATGGCTACACGGTTGCCTTGCAGATTGCGAAATCGGGAGGTGCGGCATGATTTTTGTCGGGCAGGTATTTGCGCAATCGCCTCAGTTTAAGCCCGCAGTGCGCCCCATAGCAAGCGAGGAGATGAAAGCTGAGCAGCGCTGGGCTACCGCATTTGCCAACTCACAGGAAGCCCTTACCAAGCTTGCTCAGCGATCGCGGGCAAACTATGCGGCAGGCAATACGGAGCCGCTCGATCCTGAGCGCCTGTGATCTCGTGGATAGACCCGGATTTCCGTAAAGCCTTCGCGCAACTCCCTGAGTCAGTGCGCGCCCAGGCACGTATAGCGTATCGTTTGTTTCAGAAGAACCCCTACCATCCCAGCTTGCAGTTCAAAACTATCGCCCCATCTATCTACTCTGTGCGTATAGGCATCCACTATCGTGCGCTAGGGGTGAGAGTGCGGGAAGATGAGATCGTGTGGTTCTGGATCGGATCACATAGCGAGTATGATCGACTGATTAGAAATTTATAGAAGCTCGCCGCGAAGCAAAGCACTAACGAAGGAACGATACTGCTCGCACGCAACAGCCCCCCAGACAGCGCATATGGCTGTCCAGGGGGCTGTTGCTATGTGTTAAGCGCGGGCAGACACAGCTCGGCGTAGCGCTGGTGTGTTAGGACGGCTAGGGGTGTTGCTGTGCCTGCTTCCCGCTGCGACGGGGCGCTACTGCGCCGCCGGGGCGCGGAGGGCGCGGCGCTTGCGCTCCGAGCGCTGCTTGAGCCCGACGGCGTGAACCACCGGCGAGTCGCTGCCGTACTGCGCCATCACCTGAACCTTGGTCTCAAGCACGGTGCTGTGGACGCTCCTGGCGGCCGCGATGGCCTGCTCGCGGGCCACTTCGAGCGCCCGCTTCGCGCGGAGCTCGGCCTCCTCGGCGCGATCCAAGGTGGCCACAAGCTCGCGCAGCGCGGCCACGCTGCACGCCGAGTTGGTCGGCGCGTAGTCGCTCACATCCTGGAGGGCCACCACAATCGCCCGGTCGGCGTCGAGGTCGGTTGAGCTCGGACGCATGTTACTGGTTGGCATGGGACGGATCTCCTTACTTCGGTTGATACTACGATGTTAGGCTTTGGCGCTGGAGCCGCTCCAGTCGCCGGGTAGCCGTCCTAAACAGCATTGATTATAATTTCCGTGCGTACCATGTTATTAAGATCTGTTTGT
>JBAXES010000031.1:0-15282 GCA_037140315.1 Chloroflexales bacterium | reverse complement strand
GGCGGAGCCGCCAAGGGTAAAGAAGAGCCTGGTGAACCGCATCATCAATCGTATCCGTGGGATGTAGCCGATGTTGCTCAGCCAGAGCACAGCACCGTAGCGGACGTAGCGGAGGGCTGGTGTGCAGACGGTAAAAATGGTCATCAGTGGGGCGGTGAACGCGGGCAAGACCGAGTTCATTAAGGCTATCAGCGAGATCGAAGTCGTCTCGACCGAGCGGCGCGCGACCGATGATACCAAGATGATCAAAAAAGAGACGACGGTGGCGATGGACTTCGGTCGCATCGCTATCGCCGACGATCTGGTGCTGCACCTATTCGGCACCCCCGGCCAGAAGCGGTTCGACTTTATGTGGGAGATCCTCTCGGAGGGTATGCTCGGCCTGGTCATCCTGGTCGACAGCACCCGCCCGGAGACGTTCCGCGAGACGAACCGGATCATCGATTTCTTCGTCTCCTACCGCGACACGGCCTATGTGATCGCGGCCAATAAGCAGGATCGGCCCAACGCATGGTCGCCCGATGAGCTGCGGCTGGCCCTGCGCCAGCCCCCGCACATCAAGGTGCTGCCCTGTGTCGCCTCTGACCGCGAGAGCGTGAAGAATATCCTCCTCGAGCTGCTCTATGTGATCCAGGAGAAGAGCGAGGACTAGGGCACAGGGGCGCTGAATCACAGAGGCACTGAGCGTACTCAGTGCCTCTGTGATTCAGCGCCCCTGTGCCCTATGGCGCGCGCACCCACTTAGCCTGGTCAAACCAGACGGTCGTCCCCACATCGCCGGCGAGGTCGCTCAGCTGGATGAACCCGTCCCTGCCTGCGTTGAAGGGGAATCGCCCAAGTAGCACCCATCCGGTCTGGGCGGCCTGGTTGACCGCAACCTCGATGGCACCGTCGCGGTGCTGGATCACATAGCGCGCGGCGGAGGTGACCGCGAGGTTGCTGGGGCAGAGCGGCACGTGGACGTAGAGGTCGTAGCTGCCGGCGGCGGGCAAGCTCGGCTGCCAGCGCGTCACCTGGGTGCTCTGGGAGGGGTCGCTGACGCTACTGGCCTGATAGGCGTGACGGCCGTAGCCGCAGCCCATCACGCTGGCGCCGATCTGCGGGCTGCTGTGCCAGAAATCGCCGCTCAGCTCGTCCACAATCTGCTCGGGGATGTTCGGGTCGCGCGGGGCCGGGCCGACGAGCGGGTCGCTGCCCATCCAGAGCATCGTCACCTCCACCTCTGCCTGGTCGCCGTCGATGCCCAGGTCATCGATCCAGGCACCGTCGCCCACGTCCATGCCGGACGGGAAGCGCACGTAGCCCTTGTCGGCCTGCCTGCCGTTATAGTCCTCGTAGTAGGCGGCGTGGTCCATCGGCCAGCCGCGCGCTAGGTCGGGGTAGCCTGTGCGACCAGCGCTCCAGTAGTCGTCGCGGGCGCTGTAGGGGCCAACATCGTAGACCGGCACGACCGTGCTACGACCGCGGTAGGTGATCCGCACCTTATACTCGTCGCCGCCATTACTGGAGAGCGCACACCAGCAGGGCAACGAGACGAAGCGGGCGTGGGGCGGGATAACGAAGCCGTTGGCGGTGTGGTGGCCGATCATGCCCTGGCGACTCGCCCTGATGCGGAAGGTCGGCGCGACGGCGTAGGGGTCGGTGGCGACAGCGGCGGCCTTGTAGGTGACGGGGGCGCTGCTCGGCGTCAGCCAGACGCCGCGCACCACGGGGCTGAGCAGGGCGTCGCCCATGAGGGTCAGGCGGTACTGCACGCGCCGCGGGACGCCGGGCAGGCCGACGACGGCACCCGAGGGCAGCTCGACGAGCCAGGGGAGCCAGCGGCTGCCATCGAGGCTGGCGCGCAGATCGACGCGCAGTGCCGTCCCCGAGGGCAGAGCGGCGCCGTAGCTCAGCTGGAAGCGCGTTGCTGGGGCGAGCGTGGGCAGCTCAGAGATAAGGGTGCCGGAGCGGCGGTAAGCTCCGAGGAGTGAGACAGCGGGGGCGGCGTCTGTAGCGAGGGCGACACTCCCATCCGCCAGGCTAAGCACGCCATTGTGCTCAAGCACGCCAGCGGTGGAGGTTCGCCATTGTGGGCTACCGGGACTGGCCGCATAAATTGGGGCGGCAGAGAGAGCGATAATGCTCAGCAAGATCACCAGGCCAGGCCGCAGCCATCGCAGATAAATGCGCGTAGACCTCAATCGTTCCTCCGGTCTCTACGTTCTTGGTAGATTGGCCACACCATGGTAGCCGCCGGGGATTATACCATATTTTGACAAATAGCTGACAAAGGGGTGATATACCCATGACAAAGGTGACACAAGGTCATGGCAAAGGCCCGTGGGGGCGGCTTACAAGCCGCCCCCACGGGCCAAATATTGGGTGCCACACCCTCATTGATCACATGTTGGGATCGCGCTCGCCGAGAGTCACCTGGACATTGCTGGTCTTGCCATCACGCAGGACGCTGAGGGTGACACTGTCGCCGGGCTTGTGCAGGAGCAGCAGCTGGCGCAGTGATGTGCTGCCGTCGAGCTGTGTGTTATCGATGGCGGTGATAATATCGCCCTCGCGCAGGCCGGCCTTAGCGGCGGCCGTGCCGGGCTGGACGGCGGGCTGGCCCTGGCGGCTGCTCTGGATGAGGGCGCCGCTCTGCACCGGGAGGCTCAGCTCGGCGGCGAGGCTGCCATCGATCGGCAGGTAGCTCACGCCGAGGAAGGGGTAAGCGACCTTGCCGTTGGCGATCAGCTGCTCGGCCACGCCGCGAAAGATGGTGCTCGGCACCGAGAAGCCCAGGCCCTCGACAGGGGCGGCGCTGGCGGACATCTGGTCGTTGCGCACCACCAGGGTGTTGATGCCGACGACCTCGCCGCTCAGGTTGATCAGCGGGCCTCCGCTGTTGCCGCTGTTGATGGCGGCATCGGTCTGGATCAGGCCCTCCATCGGGCCGACCGAGCGGTTCAGCGCGCTGACCACGCCGGCGGTGACCGTGTTGCGGAAGTTGCCCAGCGGACTACCGATGGCGAGCACCTGCTCGCCGGGCTGGAGGGCCGAGGCGTCGCCCACGGCGGCCACGGCCGGCAGCTTGCCGTCCACCTGGATCACGGCCACATCGTTCAGCGGGTCGGTGCCGATGAGCTTGGCGTCGCGTCGGCCGCCGTCGTTGAAGACCACCGCGAGCTGGCTGGCGCCGTCGACCACATGGTTGTTGGTGATGATATAGCCCGTGTCGCTGATGATCACGCCGCTGCCGCTGCCGCTGCCCTGGGGTCCGGTGTTGAGCACAGTGACGACGGCGGGGGCCACCTTCTGCACGGCGGCGACCATCGCGTCGGACTCGGATGCGGCGGCACCGGACGCCGCAGGATGGTCGGGCTGCGTGGGAGCGGCCAGGGCAGGGGCCGGCGCGATCACCGGCTGGGCCACCACGGCATGGGTCGTCAGGTTACGCTGGATCATATAGTACGCGGCTGCGCCCCCAGCGACGGCGCCCCCGGCGATGCCAATGAAGACGGCCAGGACGACAGCGAAGATCAGAAGGATGCGTCCAAGACGATTCGAGCGTTCCATAGATATTTCCTCTGGCAGGTTTCGTTTAAGTTATCCGATTTCAGTATGGCTGACCCGCCTAAAAGCGGCTTTAAGTTGGCGTGAGAGGGTGATGAGAGAGAACAGGGAACAGGGGACAGGGAACAGCCTTGTCCCCTATTCCCTCTCCCTGTCCCTGTCCCTGTCCCCTGTATTAGCGGGCGGTGTTCGGGCTGACGCTGCTGAGCTGAGCGAGCTGCTGGGCGCGGGCGCTGAACGAGGCAGAGGCGCGCTCGATATAGGCGCGGGCCTCCTGGAAGCGCTGGGCAGCCCGATTGGCGAACGCCACATCGTAGCCGCCGTAGAACTCCAGGATCGCGTCGAGGCCCTGGATCTCAAGCTCCAGGCCCTTGCGGTAATCGTCGTGGGCCTGCTGGAGGGTGCGGGGCGGGCGCAGGTGGCCCATATCATCGAGGGCCTGCTGCACGGTGGCCCGCAGGCGCTGGGTGGCCGCAACATAGCCCACCGATCCGCCGGGCTGGCTCGTGGCGCTGCGGTAGGCCGTGGTGGCATCACGCAGCTCGGCGCGCATCGGCTCGACCGCGCCAAGGTAGGAGACAGTGAAGCCCTCGACGACTGAGAGCGGCTCGGCCTCTAGGATCGGCTCGATCGTCGGCGTAGACGGCGGCGCGCTAAGGGCAGCCGACGAGGCAGCGACGTCCACCGGCGTGGGCATGGCGGGCTCCACGGCCAGGGCGATCATACGGTTCAGGGCGATCGCCAGGCCGACCGCGATCAGCGGGAAGAGCCAGAGCAGCAGGCGCGCCCGGCTGATGTCGCGGCGGCGACGGCGCCATGAGACCCACCAGGACGCGTGCGGCTCGCTGGGGGTGCGGTCGACGGCGGGCTCCTCGGCGGGCTGGCTCAGGCCGGGGCTGGGCTGGGCACCGCCCTCAAGCAGCTTGCGCTCCTCTAGCACGCGCAGGCCGCGCAGGGCGTGCTGGTTGGCCGGGTTAATCCTCAGGACCGACTGGAGACAAAACGCCTGCTGGCGCGGGTTCTCGAGCACGCCGCTCAGCCACAGCCAGGCCAGCTCGTTATGCGGGTCGAGCTGGAGCGAGCGGGTGAGCAGCCCGACGGCCACACGCTTCTGGCCGCTGCGGGCGGCGGCCAACCCGCGCTGGTAGAGTCGCTGGGCCTCGCTGATATCGGCTTTTACGGCGGTCTCTGTGGTCATAACCTTGCGGTGGGGGTGCGGGGGCGGCTGCGCCGCCCCCGTAGTATTTTATGTTGGTTGTGGGCGGCTGCGCCGCCCACAACCAACATAAACCAGGTCTGGGGCTATGCCCCAGAGACATAGCTAGTGGTCTGGCAGGAGCGGGTTAATCGCCCGCTGGATGAGCGTCGGGTCCTCGATCATATTCTGGCGCACCGTCTGCCAGTACTCGGGCTTCTCGTAGCCCAGCTGCCAGATCGCGATGCCGGCGAGGTCGAGATCTTGCACGGTCTTAATCTTCGAGGCGAGGCCCGTCTTGGTCATAAACCAGACCTGGCGGGTGCCCTGGGCCGAGCGGTACGAGAAGTAGCTCTCCTCAACACGCCCGTTGGCGTTGCTCTCCATAAAGTTGACGGTGGCGCCCTGCTCGTCGATAATCTCCTGGATAACGCTCCAGGGCCGAGGGGTGGCCGACCCACTGGCGGGCCAGTCGTAGCCGTAGAAGTGGATGCCGAGCAGCACCTTGGCCGGGTCAACCACGCTGCGGGCGTACTCGGTCACCGACTGGATCCAGTAGGCGGGGGCGACAGGGCCGGGGCTGCCGCCGCGCCAGTGGTAGTCGTAGGTCATAATCCGCAGCTGGTCGACGGCCTTGCCGATCTCGGCCCAGTCCTGGAATCCGCCAAGGCCGCCGTAGTCGCTATCTTTGGCGTGGACAGCCACAGTGAGCAGCTTGCCGTTCATATGCAGCGCGGCGGCGAGCTCGCGCATAAAGGCGGAGAAGTCGTCGCGCAGCGCGCTATCGAGGCCCTCGTAATCAATATCGATGCCATCGTAGCTGCGGGCCAGCACCTCATCGACAATATTCTGAATGTGACGCGCGCGCCGCCGGGGGTCGCGCAGCACCGCGACGACCGTATCGGGGGTCGATGTGACATTATGAATCGACGGGATCACCCGCACATTACTCGCGTGCGCCACGCGCACCAGCTCGTCATCGCGGGAGCCGTAGATCCGGCCGCTCGAGTCAGTCGAGTACCAGAACGGACTGACGTCATCAATGATATCCTTGTTCGCCTCAAAGGACTGGCGGGAGCCGCCGCTGAAGGTGGGCGGCATCCAGACCGCGATGTAGCGACCACTCTTAGGGTGGTAGCTGACCGGCTCCGTCTCCAAGTTCGTAGCGGTGGGCAGCGGGGTGGGCGGCACCGGCGTGGGCAGGATGATCAGCGGGGCGGCGGTGGCCCTGGCCGTCGGCGTGACGATCAGCACCTCCTGGGTGCTCGACGCCTGGGCTGCGGGGATGCTGCGGGCCATGATCAGAGTCTGCACGATCAGGGCGCCGGCCACGACCATGGCGAGGACGTAGATCAGGCCGAGGGTGGCAGTACTGAGCGAGACAGAGCGGCGTATTCTCATCGGCGTCAGTAGGCCCCAAGGTCGCGCAGGCGCTCGTCGCTGATCCCAAAGACGTGGGCGATCTCGTGCAGCACTGTGCGGCGAACCTCGTTACGCAGCTCAGCGGGAGACCGAAAGTCACGCTCCAGGGAGGCCTGAAAGATAATAATCGTGTCGGGAGGTGCCATCATATCGCCGGTGCGCTCGGTGAGCGGGATTCCATCATACATGCCATAGACGCCCTGCCAGGGGCGCAGGCCGAGCGCGCGCCGCTGCTCGCGGCTGGGGCTACGCTCGACAATCACATCGACATTGGCGAGGTGGGCCTGAAAGGGGGCCGGCAGACTCTCCAGCGCATCGACAACAAGTTGCTCGAAGGCGGCGCTATCCATAGGGCGGTGTCCCGAAAAGACCATGGTATGATCGGCGCGGCGCAGCGCTACGGCCCTCATTATACGGGCGCGCTGTTTCAGGTGTCAAGGGTTTTAGGGTGGCGAAGCGCCCTCTCGTTCCACCGGGCCGCCGACTATGGCTAGAAAACACGCAACAACCGGGGGCTGCGGGCGGCTGTCGCGGGCGAGATCAGCCGTAGCGCGGATACGCTGTGGATACAAACTGTGGTAGATTCAGGGCAGCGTACGCTATGACAATGATGTGGGGAGGGGCAATGTCGCACCATCAACCTGACAGATCTATCCGTAGAGGCTTCGATCATGCTATTGTACGCACGTATCGCACGGGCATGTCTGCTCGCACTGCTGATCATCTTGCTGAGCCAGGGGCAGGCCCTGGCCAGCACGCCGGACGGCACCGCCGCTGATCGCCCCGCCACGAGCTCGAGCCGAGTCCACGGGAGCCGGCCAAACCTCGCCCGCAGCCCGGGGCCGAGCATCGATGCCTACATCCGCCCCGATATGGCGCAGCGCATGGAGCGGCTGCGGTCGGTCATCCTGGCCGCCGCGCGCCGCCACAATCGCTCGGCGCTCTCGGGCATGAGCGACCAGGCATTCGCCACGGTGATCGCCACCATCCTCTACAATGAGAACTTCGGCTGGGTTGAGGATGACATCGCACCGCTGCGGGCCTTCACGCCGCTCTACCAGGACATCCAGCGGCGGGCGAACGAGAGCCACCTGGGCAGCAACTTCAGCGTGTGGCCCGCCAACCTGCGACCCTCGGTGGCGCTAGAGATCCTGCGCCACGAGCTGCCGATCTCCGACACGCAGATGATCAGCGTGCCGGTGCAGGTGTTCGGCAGCCGGATCAACATCGACAGCTACACCTCGCAGGAGGATCTCTACGCCGCGATCACGGCGGAGATCAGCCAGGACGATACAGCTATCGAATACCTGGCGGCGAACCTAGAGCGCGGGCTGTATCGATCAGCCTTCGAGGGTACGCCAGTCAGCTGGCGCACGCTGGCAGCATGGCACAATCAGGGCATTGTCAGCCCACAGGCAATCCAGGCCAACCCCACAGCGCGAGACTACGTGCGACGGGCGACGGCATATCTGCCAGCGGCGAGGGATCTGGTGCGCTGGCGCTCGCGGGGGGGGCGGCCTGTGGGGCGGATCTGACCTTTATACCTGGAGCAGCTCGCGGACGCGGTTGATCAGATCTTGGGGGGCCACATGCGCGTAGTAGTTGGTCTCGATCATGATCGCCGGGACATCGTCGCAGGCAGCCATGCACTCGAGCTCGACGATATTGAGATCGTTAGGGTAGGAAGTCGCTAGCTGGTTGATCGCCCGGAGAAGATCCGGGCGGCTGCGTGTACACAGGCGGCACATTGTCAGCTGAAGGGGCATCGACAGAACCTTTCCAGGTGGCGGGGAGCGCCCTCGACTATCCCCGCATGTCGTGAGATTTTGGGGTGCTGGCCGATCACGCCCAGCGGTTATGGTTCCAGTGTACACCTTTCGTTAAATTTGCGCAATTGTCTGCAAAGATTTCGCAACACTTTTGCACGCAATTTGCAGGCTTGTGCGATCAAAGCCGGCGGGGCGCGTGAGCGAAGACGTGCGCCCGCCGGAAGATCGCCAATAAAGTGCTATACTCTCGACCAACTCAGCACACACATAAGGAGCCCTCGCGCTGATGGACGAGCTAGCGTTCCTCACCGCGCTGCTGCGCATCCCCTCGCTCTCGGGGCAGGAGGGGCCGGCGGCGACGTTCCTAGTAGAGCAGATGCACGGATTCGGCTGGGAGGCCTTCGTGGACCAGGCCGGCAACGCCGTGGGCCACCTTGGCGAGTCCGGCCCGCTGGCGGTGCTGCTGGGCCACATCGACACGGTGCCCGGCGTGGTGCCGGTGCGCGTCGAGGGCGGTCGGCTCTACGGGCGCGGCTCGGTTGACGCCAAGGGGCCCTTCGCCACCTTCGTGATGGCCGCGCGCAGCGCCCAGCTCGCCGGGCGGCTGCGCTGCCGACTGGCCCTGGTCGGGGCCACCGAGGAGGAGGCCGCAAGCTCGAAGGGCGCGCACTACGCCAAGGGCCAGTACGCCCCGCAGCTCTGCGTGATCGGCGAGCCCAGCGGCTGGGACCGGATCACCCTGGGGTACAAGGGCCGCCTGCTGGCCCACTACCGCCAGCAGCAGCCGGCGGCCCACAGCGCCGGCGAGCTGCGCGCCGCCCCCGAGCCCATGGCCGACTTCTGGGCCGCCGTGCAGGCCCGCTGCGCCGCCCACAACGCCGGCCGCGAGAAGCTCTTCGAGCAGCTTATCCCATCGCTGCGCCGCGTGGCCAGCGGCGGCGACGGCATGGCCGACTGGGCCGAGGCCACCGTGGGCCTGCGCCTGCCCGAGGGCGTTGACCCGTCCGCCCTCGCCGAGGAGCTCGCCGCCCTGGCCGCGCCCGCCGAGCTGCGCACCGAGGGGGGCTGCCCGGCCTTCCGTAGCCCGCGTACCACGCCCCTCGCCGGCGCCTTCGTGCGCGCAATCCGCGCCCAGGGAGGCCAGCCCGCCTTCCTGCACAAGACCGGCACCGCCGACATGAACGTGGTCGGCCCGGCCTGGGGCTGCCCGATCGTCGCCTACGGCCCCGGCGACTCGCGGCTCGACCACACCCCCGACGAGCACGTCGAGGTCGCGGAGTACCGCAAGGCGATCGCCGTCCTCGCCGAGGTGCTGGCACAGATCGCGTAGGGCGGGGGCGCGAGCCCCGAGGCTACGTTGACAGGCCGTAGCTGGCCTGCTATACTCTCGCACCATTACTGTCGCAACGTTGCTCTCATCCAGCGCGGTGAGGTTTTTTTATGCCCGCAGAGCAATCCCCCCCCGACCACGGCCCAAGCACCGCCGCCGTCCACGCTGGCGAGCTACGCCAGCGCGCCCACGACTCGATCACCACGCCGATAGTCCTGGCGGCCACCTACCCCTTCGATGACACCGCAGCCCTGATCGACTTTCAGGAGGGGCGGATTCAGCGCGAGGAGTATGGGCGCTACGGCAACCCCACCATCCGCGCCGCCGAGGCCAAGCTGGCCGCGATGGAGTCGCCGCAGGGGCAGGACACCGCCCTGCTCTGCCCCTCGGGGATGAGCGCGATCACCACGACTATTCTGGCCATGGTGCCCTCCGGCGGCCACCTCATCCTCACCGACGACGGCTACCGCCGCACGCGCCAGTTTGTGCGCACCATCCTGGCCCGCCTCGGGGTCGAGCACACGGTGGTGCCCACCGGCGACTACGTGGCCCTGGAGGCCGCCGTGCGCCCCGGGCAGACCCGCCTGATCCTCAGCGAGTCGCCCACCAACCCCTACCTGCGCGTGGTCGACCTGCCGCAGGTGGCGGCGATCGCCCGCAGGCACCGGGTGAAGACGCTGATTGACGCCACCTTCGCCACGCCCTACAACCAGCGCCCCCTGGAGTTCGGCATCGACCTGGTGACCCACAGCTGCACCAAGTACCTCGGCGGCCACAACGACCTGCTGGCCGGCGTCGTCATCGGCAAGCCCGACATCATCGCCGCCCTGCGCGAGGCCCAGGGCATCCTCGGCGGCATCTGCGACCCGCACAGCGCCTACCTCCTCATGCGCGGGCTGAAGACCTTCGCCCTGCGCATGGAGCGCCAGAACGCCAGCGGCATGGCCGTCGCCCAGTTCCTCGAGTCCCACCCGCGTGTGTCCCGCGTCCACTACCCCGGCCTGCCCAGCCACCCGGATCACGCCGTGGCCATGGAGCAGATGATGCGCGGATTCGGCGGGGTTGTCTCCTTTGAGATCGACGGCGACCTAGCGGCGACCGCGCGGGTTATCGACCGCATGCGCATCCCATACATCGCCCCGAGCCTGGGCGGCGTCGAGAGCCTGGTAGAGCAGCCGGCCCTGATGAGCTTCTACGAGCTCAGCAGCGAAGAGCGCCTGGCCGTCGGCATGCGCGACAACCTCGTCCGGCTCTCCTGCGGCATCGAGGACACCGCCGACCTGATCGCCGACCTGGCGCAGGCCCTCGCATAGGGGGGGCCAGGGAGGGCTACGCCCTCCCTGAGGCCCTCCGTTCCCCGAGGCATTATGCACTCTACCCTTCAGCGCCGCCTCGCCGCCGGCCAGGTCGTCGTCACCGGCGAGATCGCCCCGCCCAAGGGCGCCGCGCCCGAGCGGCTCGTCGAGCTGGCCAAGGCCATGGGGGCCGGCGTCGACGCGGTCAACCTCACCGACAACCAGCGCGGCGTGGCGCGCATGTCGGCCCTGGGCGCCGCCGCCCTGCTGCGCCAGGCCGGCATCGAGGCCATCCTCCAGATGACCTGCCAGCATCGCAACCGGATCGCCCTTCAGTCCGACGCCCTCAGCGCCTCCGCCCTCGGCGTGCGCAACTTTCTGTGCATGACCGGCGACCACCCGCGCATCGGCGACCACCCCGAGGCCAAGAACGTCCTCGACCTCAACTCCTTCCAGCTCATCCGCATGATGCGCAAGCTGCGCGACGAGGGCCGCTTCGAGTCGGGGACTCCGCTCAAAGACGCCCCACAGTTCTTCCTCGGCGGCGTGGCCAACCCGAATGTGGAGCGGGCCGCCCGCCTGGAGAAGAAGATCGAGAGCGGCGCCGAGTTTATCCAGACCCAGCTGATCTTCGATGTGGCCCGCTTCCGCCAGTGGATGGCCGATGTGCGCGCGGCTGGCCTCCACCGGCAGGCCCACATCCTGGCCGGCGTGATGGTGCTGCGCCGCCCGAACTCGGCCCTCTACCTGCGCGACCACCTGCCGGGCACGCTCATGCCCGACGACATCGTGGACCGCATGCAGGCCGCCGGGGACTCTGAGCGCGAGGGGATCACCATCGCCGCCGAGCTGGTGAGCGAGCTGCTCAGCGTCGAGGGCGTGGCCGGCGTGCATATTATGTCGGTGGACTGGACGAAGTCCATCCCGCAGATCATCGCCCAGGCCGGCCTGCTGCCCCGCCCGCCGCTGCCAGCGGAGTGCTGATGTTGGTTGAGATTGCTGGCTTCGCCAGCAATCTCAACCAATATATGCGGGCTTTTATTTAAACATGCTGGGGTATACTATGACCAATACATCATTTGGCGAGGAGAAAGGCGGCCATGCCAATTACTCTGAAATCAGCAAAGCAGATCGAGCTGCTGCGCGATGCGGGCCAGCTCGTGCGCGCCACCTTCGAGGTGCTGCGCCCCCACGTGCGGCCCGGCGTCTCCACCGCTGAGCTCGATGCGATCGCCGAGGAGTTTATCCGCGGGCGCGGCGCCGAGCCGGTGTATAAGGGCTACGTGCCGCCTGGCCGGCGCGGCGTATCCAACATCCCGCCGTTCCCCGCCACCATCTGCGCCTCGGTCAACGACGTGATCTGTCACGGCATCCCCAGCAAGAAGGAGCGCCTGCGCCAGGGCGATGTGATCGGCGTGGATATCGGCCTGCGGCTCAACGGCTGGATCGGCGACGCATGCGAGACCTACCCGGTGGGAGACGTGGACGATGAGACCCAGCGGCTCCTGGAGGTGACCAAGGCGTGCCTGACCCTCGGCATCGAGCAGGCCCGCGTCGGCAACACGCTGCGCCAGGTCGGCGCGGTGATCCAGCGGCACGCTGAGGCCAACGGCTTCTCGGTGGTGCGCGAGTACACCGGCCACGGGCTCGGCAAGAACCTGCACGAGGACCCGACCGTGCTGCACTACGACGATCCGCGCAACACGCGCAAGATCATGGCCGGCATGGTCTTCACGATCGAGCCCATGGTGAACGCCGGCGGCCCGCTGACCAAAGTCGACCGCGACGGATGGACGGTGCGGACGGGCGATGGGCGGCGGTCGGTGCAGTATGAGCACACCCTGGCGATCACCGACGATGGGCCGATCGTGCTGACGGCATAGCCGAGCGAAGGAGCGAGCGCGTGAGTGAGCAACTCCCACCCGAGTTCGACCTGGTGGACGCGCTGCTTGCGGGCGACCGCGAGGCGGCGCGGAGGATCGCCGCCGAGCTGCACCAGCGCGGATTCGACTACGCCATGATCGGGGAGGCCCTGAAGGAGCACCCGCACCTGGAGGAGCCGCTCTGGGAGCTCCTCCACGAGGTGACGCCCATCCCGCGGCGGGCGGCCAAGCGCCGGGCTATCCGCGCCGCCGAGGAGCGCGACTGGGGCGACTGGGAGGCCGGGAAAAAGAAGAAGTTGTAGCGGAGAGATCTCGCTACAGCTTCTGAGGGGCGGGGGGCGGGGGGGCGTGGCCCGCCCCGCCCCCTCACGATCTACCGCAGGCGGTAGATCACGATCTCGCTGGGGCCGCTGCTGTCGCGCAGCATAACCTCGACCGAGTCGCTCCTGATCGCGCCGCGGCTCAGCGGGTCAAAGTTCGCGTGGCCCTCAACATAGTAGTAGTAGACTGAGCCGCCCATGCTCAGGCCGCGCAAGTTGCTGGCCCGCGCGCTGACGCCGGGCCTCACGTCGATCAGCGGGTCGTTGATCGCGCCGCTCAGGCTGCCGCGCACCACCTCGACCACCGGCGTCATGTCGTTCTGCGAGGCGAAGGGGGTGCCAGCGGGCAGCAGCCAGAACAGCGCCCAGACGAGCACGCCAAAGAGCAATATCAGCTCAGCACCCATCAGCACCACGAGCCCGCGTGAGCTGATGCGGTGAGCCGGCCTGGAATCGGTGCGCAGGACGCCCTCGGCACCCTGCTGGGTCGTAACATTGATCACGGCGTGGCCCCCTGGTACAATAGCGCCGTTCTGAACTTTAGCGAGCGTGGGAGTGTGTGAGCTAGGTGTCTCACGCCCCTAGTGTAACAGAATCGGCTAAAAATTACTATAGTCAAATCCTATGACGATTGATCGCGGGAGAAAGATGCACGTGCGAACCACAACCTTGGCGCGGGCGCTGGCGTGGGCCGCCGGCGCGGCGGAGGCGCTGCTGCTGGCCCGCCTGCTGGCCCGCCTGCTGGCCGCTCGGCCAGACAGCCCGGCCTTCGCGGCGCTGTACCTCGCGACATGGCCGATGGTTGCCCCGCTCTCAGCCCTTGACCATGCCCAGCGCCAGTTCGGCGCCGCGCTCGAGATCTCCACCCTTACTACAGCAATACTTGTACCAGCGATCACCTACCTGCTCTGGACCTGGCTCGCAACCCGCGGCCCGCTGCGCTCGTCATAGCCGCTGTGTTTGCATGTTGCATCGCCCCCTAAACGAGTCTCGCGAGCGGTTTATCGGCATACCTCCTGGTGGGGTGTGGGGGTGGCTTCGCCGCCCAAACCCAACAGAAGGCGAGTCTGGGCACAGCCCCAGGGAGCTTGCAACAGCCCTGAATGGGCTATAATGAATCGCTATCGCAGGTGACACGATAGCGATTTCGAGCGGGATGATCGTTCAGGATCATGAGTTTAGGAGCGCGTGCTGATGGGTCAGCCCGACTATGATCGCGCCCGCACATACGCCCTGACTCGCCTGGCATCCGATCTCGACCCGGCGCTCTGCTACCACTCGCTCGCCCACACCCTCGATGACGTTACCCTGGCGATGGAGCGGCTCGCCCCTATGGAAGGGGTGGCTGATGAGGCCCTGCTGCTTGTGCGCACAGCGGCCTGCTTTCACGACCTCGGATTCCTGGAGCGGCGCGACGGTCACGAGGCCGTGGGCGTGCGGCTGGCCGCCGAGGTGCTGCCCGGCTACGGCTACAGCCCCGCGCAGATCGCGCAGATCGGCGGGATGATCATGGCCACGCGGCTGCCCCAGGCGCCGCGTGGGCTGCTGGAGCAGCTGCTCGCCGATAGCGACCTGGATCTGCTCGGCAGGGAAGACTTTATCGTCCTCAACGCCCGGCTGCGGGCCGAGCTGGCGCACTTCCAGCCCGACCCGGGCGACGCGGCCTGGCTGCGCGGCCAGATCGCGTTTCTGCGCGGCCACCGCTACTGGACGGCAGCGGCGCGCCGGCTGCGGGATGCCGGGAAGCGGCAGAATATCACCGCCCTAGAGCAGCTGCTGGCGCGCACGAGTCATAGGGAAGGCCGGCGATGATTACGCAGAGTCTTGCGGCGTACCTCCCAATTGATCGCTGCCACGCCCTGGTGGACGGGAGCGAGCTGCCCAGTCGCAACGCTGGCGCGGTGCTGTTCGCCGATATCTCGGGGTTCACCCCGCTGACCAACAGCCTGGCCCGCGAGCTCGGCCCGCAGCGCGGCGCCGAGGAGCTCTCGCGCCAGCTCAACGCGATCTACACCGCCCTGGTGGCCGATGTGCAACGGTATCACGGGTCGGTGATCGGATTTGCCGGCGACGCGATCACCTGCTGGTTCGGCGACCTGCCGGGGGGCGCTGACGGCGCGGCCGACCGCGCCCTGGCCTGCGCCCTAGACATGCAGGGGCAGATGGCGAGCTTCGCCTCACTGCACACCCCCGCCGGCACCATCGTGTCGCTGGCCATGAAGGTGTCGGTGACGTACGGGCCGGTGCGGCGCTTCCTGATCGGCGACCCGCAGATCCAGCTGATCGACGCCCTGGCGGGCCGGACGGTCGACCGCATGATCGCCGGCGAGCACGTGGCCCAGAAGGGCGAGGTGATCATCTCGACGGAGGTGCTGGGCGCGCTGCGGGCGGCCCCCGAGATCGTCGGCTGGCGCGCGGGCGAGGAGGAGGGCCAGCGCTTCGCGGTGGTGGGCGCCCTGGGCGCTCCGGTCGGCCAGGCGCCCTGGCCGCCGATCAGCTACGAGGCCCTAGACGTGGAG
>JBAXES010000030.1:0-15557 GCA_037140315.1 Chloroflexales bacterium | reverse complement strand
CCAGACGCGGTCGCCGATGCTGGCCAGCTGGTAGAGGCCGGCGTCTGCGGTCGTATCGGTGGTGCCCGAGGGCAGGGTGATCGTGGCGGTGGTGCCGCTGGTGCCCGCGCCGGGCGGCACATCGCTGTCGACCGTGTCGTCGGTGCCCTTGTTCTGGGCCGAGAAGCGGTCGTAGGCGACCGGCCGGGCGACGGTGACCCGGTAGAGGCCGGGCTGGAGTCCGGCGAAGCTGTAGCTGCCGTCGGCGTCGGTCGTCGTGCTGGCGGCCGTATCGTCGCCGGTGCCGAAGGCGCGGTCGCGCCCGGCGCCGGCCAGGGTGACGGTCACGCCCTGGATGCCGGTCGCGCCGTCATCCTGGAGTCCGTTGGCGTTGGTGTCGTGCCAGACGAAGTTGCCGATGCTGGAGAGGATAACCAGGCCGGCGGCCCAGGAGCTGTCGCTCTCGCCGCTGGTCAGGGTGGTGGCGGCCATCACGCCGCTGTCGTTGGCGTCGGAGTCGACGGCGTCGGTGGTGCCGGCCACCTCGGCGCTGGTGATGTCGCGGTAGGTGAAGGCCTCGCCCGTGGGCTTGCTGACGGTGACGGCGTAGCTGCCGGGGACGAGGCCGCTGAAGCTGTAGGTGCCGCTGATGGCGGTGGTGGTGGTGAGGGCGACGGCGGCGCCTGCGCCGTCGGTGCCGCTGAGGCTGACGGTGACGCCGCCGATGCCTGCCTCGCCGCTGCTCTGGACGCCGTCGCCGTTGGTGTCGCGCCAGACGAAGTTGCCGATGGAGGCCAGCTTGTAGAAGCCGGCGTCCCTGCTGGTGTCGCTCTCGCCGCTCTGCAGCTCGGTCGTCGTCGTGCGCAGGCTGGTCGGGCTGGCGTCGCTATCTTTGGCTCTATCCGCGCCCTGGCCGGCCATGCTGGCGCTATCGAACCCGCTGGGCAGGCTGAACTGCACGTAGTAGAAGCCGGGGGTCAGGCCGGTGAAGGAATAGGCCCCGTCGGTGCTGGTGGTGGTGCTATCCCCGACCTGCACGTCGTCGCCGCCCCCATAGGCGTGGTCGGCCCCGGCGCTATAGAGCGTCACGGTCGCCCCGGCGATCCCCGGCTCGCCAGCGTCTTGGACACCGTTGGCGTTCTGATCATGCCAGACGAAGTCGCCCAGGCTCGCCTGCTGGTACAGGCCCAGGTCGTGGGTCATATCGTTGATCGAGCTAGGCACAAAGTCTGCCGTGGTGAAGCTGGTGTCGGCGTCGTTGTCGATCGTATCGTCGGTGCCGATATTCTGGGGGCTGCTCAGGTAGCCCGCCATCGTGAAGACGATGTGGTAGGAGTCTGGGAAGAGGCTGGTGAACAGATACGTGCCGTCGGCGGCGGTGTAGGTATAGTCGATGAGGCTCGCGCCCTTGTACAGCTCAACGAGCACGCCAGGCATGCCCGGCTCACCAAGATCCTGGATGCCATTGGCGTTGGTGTCGCGCCAGGCCCGGTCGCCCACCTTGATCATCGGGTAGATGCCGACGTCTGAGGTCGTGTCGTTCTGCCCCGACTCCAGCGTGATGAACCCGGTCTGCCCGCTGATCGCGTTGACGTCGCTATCCTTCGCGTCGTCGCTGCCGATATTCTGGCGGGTGAAGTTATAGTCGGTCGGCAGGCCGCTGAAGATCAGGTAGTAGCTGCCGGGCTGCAGGTTGGTGAAGCTGTAGGCGCCGTTGCTGTCGGTGGTGGTGGTCCCTACGAGGGTGCTGGTGTCGAGGTACAGGGTGACCGTGATGCCGCGGACGCCGGGCTCGCCGTCGCTCTGGACGCCGTCGACGTTGGTGTCGAGCCAGACCCGGTCGCCGATGGTGGCGACGTCATACACGCCCATGTCCCAGCTCAGGTCGCTGGTGCTGGCGGCCAGGAAGAAGGCGTCGGTGCGCCGGGTCGCCGGATTGGCGTCGCTGTTGGTGATGCTCGTCGCTGCTTCGGCGTCCTTCGGGCTAATATAGCTGTAGCCTGGGGTTGTGCCAAACTCGATATAGTAATTGCCCGGGGGCAGGTTTGTGAAGCTGTAGCTGCCAGCGCCGCCGCCGAGCGTTGCCGTCGTGGTGATGGCGATCGTCGTGTCGTCGGCGGTGTATGCGCTATTGTCGGCCCCAAGGCCGCGCAGGGTGACGTCCACACCATCGATGCCAGGCTCGCCGATGTCCTGCACGCCGTTGGCGTTCTTGTCGTACCAGACGAAGTCGCCCAGGCTGGCCGGCTGATACAGGCCGATATCCCAGCTCGTGTCGCTCTCCCCGGCGCTCAGCGTCGTGACGGCGGTCTGGAGGGTGATGGGCGCAACGTCGCTGTCTTTGGCACCGTTGGTGCCCTGACCCTGCGGGCTGAGCAGGAACGAGGCCGGCATAATGAAGCGCAGGTAGTAGTCGCCGGCGTCTAAGCCCTTGAACTTGTAGCTGCCGCCCGCGTCGGTGACGACGGTGTCGATCTGGGTGTCGTCGCTCTTGTAGAGCACCACCTGGACGCCGGGCACCCCGGCGGTCTCGGTGCTGTCCTGGATGCCGTCGGCGTTCAGGTCGAGCCAGGCCCGGTCGCCGATGCTGGCGGTCGGGAAGATGCCGAAGTCCCAGGAGGTATCGCTCTCGCCGGGTGTGAGCGATGTCGTCGCGGTCTGATGGCTCAGCGGGTCGGCGTCGCTGTCCTTGGTGTCGTCGCCTTGGTTCTGTGGGCTTGGCCGGTAGTTGCTCGGTAGATCGAACTCGACATAATAATCGCCAATCGAGAGGTTTGTGAATCTGTAGAACCCACTGGAGTCCGTCTTGACGCTCGCGACGACCGTGTTGTTGCCGGGTCGGTAGAGGCGCACGCCCACCCCAGCGACGCCGGGTTCGCCGGAGTCCTGGATGCCGTTGTTGTTGGTGTCGCTCCAGACCCAGTCGCCGATGCTGGCGGAGCTGAACAGGCCGAGATCCCAGCTCAGGTCGTTCTCGCCGGGCGCAAGGGTTGTCGTCGCCGTGCGGCGGCTGGTCAGGTCCACGTCGCTGTCGAGGGCGTCGTCGGCCCCCTGGCCCTGCGGGCTGATCGTATAGCCGGTGGGCAGCGTTGGGAATCGCAGGTAGTAGTCGCCGGGAGGCAGGTTCGTGAAGCTATAGACGCCGGTCTCGCCAAGGATGGTGGCGGTGGTGATTGTGCTGCCCCACTGGGTGCCGTTGCTCCGATAGAGCTGCACTGGCACGCCGTCGATGCCCACCTCGCCGGAATCCTGGATGCCATTGCTGTTGACGTCGTCCCAGACCCGGTCGCCGATGCTGGCCGGCGTGGCAACCAGGCCGGCGTCCCAGGTGATGTCGGCGCTGTTGGCGTCGAGGGTGATCGGCGCCGTCTCGCCGGTAGCGGGATCGGCATCGCTGTCGGCGGCGCTATCGGCCCCGCTGTTGGCCGTGGTGAAGGTGTAGCCGGTGGGCAGACCGCTGAAACGTATCCGGTAGGTGCCGCTGATCAGGCCGGTGAACCCGTAGATGCCGCTGGCGTTCGTGCTGGTGGTTCCCAGCACCGATGTGCCGGAGGTGTCCAGCAGCTCGACGGTGACGCCGGGCACCCCGATCTCGGCGGCGCCCTGGGTGCCGTCGCCGTTCAGATCCATCCAGACTTTGTCGCCGAGGGACGAGGTCTGGAACAGTCCGAAGTCGACGGTCAGGTTGCCGCTGGTGCTGAGGGTGACCGGGGCGCTGGAGAGCAGGCCGTCGGTCAGTCTCCCGTTGTCGTCGTTATCGACGTTGTTGTTCGGGTCCGGTGCCGGGTCGTTGCCTGTGCTTGTCGTCATGCCATAGAGCGGGCCGCCATAGGCGAAGTTAGACGGGTCGATCACGACGATGTAGTTGCCGGTGGCCAGGGAGCTGAAGAGGTAGGCCCCCGCGATGCCCTTGTCGGTGCGCGTCGTCGCCCCGGCGATATACTCGCCGGCATCGGGCCTGCCGAGATTGCTCACATCGCGGTAGAGGCTGAGCGTCACGCCGTCGATCCCGACCTCGCCTGCGCTGGGCTCGTAGATGCCGTTCATGTTCAGGTCGTACCAGACCCGGTCGCCCAGCCAGAGCGTGCCGACGGGGACGCTCAGCCCGGCGTCGCGGCTGAGGTCGAGCTGGTTCGAGGTCAGCATGAAGACGCTGGTCTGCCCGGTTGTCTGGTCGGCGTCGCTGTCGATGCTGGCGTCGCTGCCGCTCGCCGCCGTGGTGAAGCTGACGCCGCTCGGGGGGGTGAACTCGACATAGTAGGGCGTGTCCGGCGTCAGCTGCTTGAACAGATAGGCGCCCGGTCGCCCGCTGGGGTCGTTGGCGGTGACGGTGCTCTGAACCAGCGTATCATCGCCGCCGCCGATAGCGTCGTCGGCCCCGGCGCTGTAGAGCCTCACCGCGATGCCGTTCACGCCATTGGCGGTCGGCTCGTCCTGCAGCCCATTGCCGTTGGCGTCGATCCAGACATAGTTGCCGACGGCGGCGCTCTGCACGAGGCCGGCGTCCCAGGTCGGATCGATCTCGCCGTAGTCTAGTGTGGTGACCTCGGTGTAGTGGCTGGCCTGGTCGACATCCGAGTCGATCGTGTCATCGCCGAGATTGGCGCTGGTGAGATCATAGCCTGCGGGCGGCGTGAACTTGGCGTAGTAGTTGCCGGGCGGTATCCTCGGCGGGTCGGAGAAGAGATAGAACCCGGGGTTGCCGTCGACATCTGGCCCGGTCATGGTGTAGCCCATGAAGGTGTCGCCGGCGCTTGGCCCGGGCGTGCCGTCGCTGTCCCGGAAGAAATCGACCCGTGCGCCGTTCACGCCCGGCTCGCTGGAATCCTGCAGGCCATTCAGGTTCTGGTCATTCCAGACATAGTCACCATAGGCGGGCGGCGCGGGCGCCTGGCGCTCAATCCCAACTTGCTGCGGCTCGGATGCGATCAGGTAGTCGACGGCTCCGACCGGGCGGGCGCGATAGCCGAAGGAGTTCCACGCCAATGACCCGTAGGTGCCGCCGACTGGCGCGCGCATCGGCCAGGTCAGGACGATGGAGTCCTTTGGCTGCAGCACAAGATCGCCGAAGTCGATCTTGACGGATCGGACGCCGGTGATATCGGCCGGTGGGGCGGTCGACCAGTCGGGAGTCGTGCAGCTGGGCGAGTCGGCGTCGGGGCTGATGCCAAGGTCGATCGTGCGGCAGGGGTTGTTCTGCGTGCTGTAGTAGACCACGGCGCCGGTCGGGGCGCTGAGCGGGCCGACGAGATAGGGGCTCCA
This sequence comes from Chloroflexales bacterium, assembly GCA_037140315.1. Taxonomy (GTDB): domain Bacteria; phylum Chloroflexota; class Chloroflexia; order Chloroflexales; family Chloroflexaceae; genus Oscillochloris. The sequence goes on along the minus strand of JBAXES010000030.1, from coordinate 10,316 downwards.
GGCGCTGCCGCGAGCCTCGTCGAAGCGCACCACGCCGACGTCGCCGACCCAGGGCAGGATATCGACCATCACCAGGTTTGTGATCGCGATATTGCTCGTGTTTGTGATCGTGGCCTGGTAGTCGGCCAGGCCGCCGGGGGTTGTGTGGCCGGCGTGCGACCAGGTGCCGTCAAGCTGGCCCATCACCAGTGCGAGCGAGTCCATCGAGGCGGCGGCGGCCAAGCTGACGTTCGCAGCATCGCCGCTACAGATCGTCTCGGTGGTGTTGCCGTCGCCGTCAAGGTCGCTGGTGTCGGCGGACTGAGCCTTACAGTCGCTCAGGGAGACCTGGGCGGCGGGTGTGCTCCAGCTCGCCAGGGATGCGGTGTTGGAGATCGCGCCGGCGGGCGAGCGTTCGGAGATCCGCGCCTTGAAGGCCACGCTGAGATATTGGCCGGCGGGCAGGCTGTAGGTGGCGGCACCGTCCCAGCGCCAGCGCAGGAGCACCTTCCCGGTGCCGTTATAGTTCGCCACCTGCTCGAAGACTGGGGCGGGGGCGCCGGCGGGCTTATGGATGATCTCGGCGCTGCCGGGCACATAGGTCAGGAGGGGGTTGAGCAGGTCGACGAGCATCGGCTCACCGAGGTCGGGGGTGCTTGGGCCGAGGATGCTGTTATCCAGCTGTAGCGTATAGCTGATCGTGTCACCGGCCCTCGCGACGCTTGTGGAGGCCGTCTTCTTGACGCTGGGCCGGGCGGCCACCGACAGCACGCGGGTGGTCGCCTCGCTGAGGCCGGTTGAGACGAGGCTATTATAGGTGTAGCTTGAGGTTGCATCATTGACGATGATATCGTTGATCGGCGTGCTGGTGATCGTGGCGCTGAATCCGCTGCGGTTGCCGCTGGTGGAGGTGAAGCCAAATGGCAGCGGGTCGAGGTAGGTGTAGCGCAGGGCGGTGATGTACTCGCCGTCGCCCAGGGTGATGCTGGTGGCGCAGCTGCTGTCGGTCGCCGGGGCCACGTTTACGCAGGCGGCGGCCGTGAAGGGGCTGGCCGCAAGCTCGGCGTAGGCCCCGCTCAGATTGGTCTGGTACTCGACCCTCAGCCTGAGCGTCGCGGCCAGGTTATGGCCGCCGGCGATGATCTTGGTGACGCGCAGCTGGGACGGGATCGGGTCGGTGACCGTGACATCGCTGAGCGATGTGGTGCCGCTATTCTGAAGGTTGAAGCTGTAGGTCACCGTGTCGCCGACAAGCGCGCTGGATGGGGCGACCTTCTTCTCGAAGCCGATGCCGGGCATGGGCGGCTGGAGCGGGCGGATGTCGTAGGCGCTGACGCTGACCGGGACGCCGCCGACAGCGGTGGCGGTGGCGGACACATCGTTGCGCACCTGATTGCCGATGCTAAAATCTGCCTTGGGGAAGAGCACGGTGACGGTGCGCTTGACGCAGGTGACATCTTTGCTGACCGCGAGCGTGGCTGCGGGCCAGGTGACAACGCCGCCTAGCTCGGTGCCGCCGTCGCTGGCGCTGACAAAGGTGGTACCTGTGGGCAGCGCGTCCTTGATCACAATACTGCTCAGGTTGAGGCCGCCGCTTTTGCTCCCCGAGGGCATGCAGACGCTCACCTGATAGGTCGTCGGGACGCCGGGGGTGCCGCCGGTGAGCAGCGTCTTATCGGCGTAGGCCTTCGGCTGCGCGCGCGCGGTGACGCTGACCTGGTTTGAGGGCACCGGCGGCAGGTTGCTGCTGCTGATCTGCGCCCGGTTGGTCGCGATGGTGCCATTGGGCGTGGTGCCGGCGGGGAACGCGACGCGCAGCGTGAGGCTGCCCGTCGATCCGTTTGGGAGCGAACTCTTAAACGTCCATTTAGCGCATAGCTCACAAGTTAAGGTTTTCGCTATTTCGTCAAGTGACCGCTCAGGCGTTCTGATCAGCCAGGTTTTACACGGTAGCGAGCAAAGTTGATATATCCTGAGCAACCGGTTTGCATGCCACCTCGAACACTTGGGCGTATAGGCGACCGGGAATTGGTTCGGAATGCGAGTGAAAAAGCCTGTTTTGGCCCTTGACAGATTGGTGGAAACCTTAACTTGTCAGCTATGCATTTAGCGGTGCGGGTAGCCGGGATATAGGACTGGCCGATCGTGTCGATGGTGCCGATCATCAGGACGTCGATGGCGGCCCCGGAGAACTCGGGCGGCAGCACGTCGGTGACAACCGCATTGACGCATGGGGCGTCGGTGGTGGTCGCGCATCTGTAATTGAGCAGGAAGACCACCGGGTCGCCGCTGTTGACCACCGGCGTTGTGGTGCTCATCACGATCTGGAGCGCGGAGGTGGCGGCGGCGACTGGCTGGGCTGGGATGGTGCTGAACAGGATGAACAAGATCAGCGCGCTGATCCAGAGTGAGCCACGAGTGCGATAGTGCATAAGCCACTCTCAGAGTGACGGTGTTGGGGTGATCGCGGCGTTGGGTATGGGGGATCACTCTAGGCACCGGAGCAGAACATGATCTGCTATTCAGGGATGATGATGTCGCGTGTGCTGCCAACGAGCGGGCGCATCGGCGATCTCGCGCCTCTCCGTTATGTGTGGAGATAAGGGAACCGGAAGAAAGTACTTGTCCCTCCCGCGCCATCTTGAATCGAAGGCACCTTGCCCTGATGCAGTGAGAGAGAGAGAAGACGGATAGCTATTTTTTCCACTTCCCTGAGTATACTGCGCGACTTGTGTTTTTCATTTCCACATTGCGAGAGTCTCATACAACCGGGTGTTACAGAATGTCAACCAGCGGATGGTGGCGCACCCTAAGCCGCCGCTTTCGGGTGGGGATCGCGCCGCCGGCGGCCCGCGCCCGGGTCGCCTGGCGTAGGCATGTACTAGCTTCGAGTTTTGAATTAATTGCTTTTATAGCGAAAATAAATCGTGAAATCTGAAACAATACTGATATTTCCCTGGATTAGTGCCATCTGATTGTAATTATTATTCAGAAGTAGTTGCGTGTGATGACAAATCCCTCGACGCCAAGCACTTGCACGGCTTTTGTAAATATTGAAGCTTTTTTTTCGATATGCTATACTCCGCCCATCAAGCCTTCACATCAGATCTGCCCTGACGTAGCACTTTTGCGGCCTCCCGCTGGCTTTGACCTGCGGCAGCCGTGGCTGCGGCTGTGTTGTGTACCCATCGACCAGGACGGTGCTGTCTGGGGATGTTGGGAGTGATTCGTCACACTGTCAGCGCGCATCCTACGCCATACCTCCTCTGTCCTTATCCACTCCTTGGGATGTTGTCTCAGCGCACTAACGAAAAGAGGGTGTCCTAATGGCTTTCGTGCGGTTTGTCATCAAGACGATCCGGCTCTCGATCGTCCGCATCGGCGCCGGATGGATGTTCGCGCTCCTCACCTTTAACTTCAACCGCGTCTCGATCTCAGACCTGGGGGCGATCGCGGTGATCGTCACGTCGCTCATCGGCCTGCACCACTTCATCTCCTTCTTCGGAGTCTACTGGGGCCGCTTCTCCGACCGCACGCCAATCCTGGGCTACCGGCGCACGCCCTACGTCCTGCTGAGCAGCCTTATCGCCAGCCTGCTCTTCCTCCTGCTGCCCTCGGTAGCGATCGGCCTTGGCGCTCACTCGCCACTGGCCACCATTGAGGCGATCGTGTTGATCGTGATCTTCGGCATCAGCATGTCGATGAATGGAAGCTCCTCAAATGCTCTGATCGCCGAAGTGACCACGTCGAAAGAGCGTGGCGCGGTGGTCGCGGTGGTCTGGGCGGCGATTATTATCAGCGGCATCGGCTCGGCGATAGTGGCGGGCGCGATTATGCCCAGCTATGACCCGGCCAAGATGCAGCAGCTGTATAACCTGACGCCCTGGGTGGTCATGATCACTGCGCTGGTCGGCGTGCTGGGGCTCGAGCGGCGGATCGGCAAGGAAGAGCAGGCAGCGCTGCTTGCCGCGATGCCGGATAACGAGGGCGACAGCCCGCTAAGCACCTTCCGCGTGGCGGCTAGCCTGATGCGCGGGAATGTGCAGGTGCGGGCCTTCTTCCTCTACATGCTGCTGGCGATTATGGGCGTCTTTCTCCAGGACGCCATCCTGGAGCCATTCGGCGCTGAGGTGTTTAAGATGAACCAGGCAGCCACCGCCCACTTCCAGCAGGCCTGGGGCGTCGGGGCGCTCCTGGGCATGTTCGGCATCGGCATCCTCAGCAGCCTGCTGCCGATCTCCAAGAAGACGATCGCCACGATCGGCGGCCTCGGGATCGCCGGCGGCCTGGCGATGGTGGCGATCTCGGCCGTCATCTTCCGGCAGAGCCTGATCGAGCCCGGCCTGATGCTGATGGGCCTCGGCATCGGCCTGTTTAATGTCGGCTCGCTCTCGATGATGATGGAGATGACCGTCGAGGGGCAGGCCGGCCTCTACATGGGCCTGTGGGCGATGGCCCAGGGCCTCGGCAACGGCCTGGCGAATGTGCTGAGCGGTGCCCTGCACACGGTCCTGATCGAGAGCCACCTGCTTAGCGCGCCGGCGGCCTACACGGCGATCTTCAGCTTTGAGGCCCTGGTGATGGTGTCGGCGGTGGGCATCCTGCGCGGCATCAGCGTGCAGGAGTTTAAGGGCCTCTCCACCAAGGATATCGGCGCGGTGCTGGCGATGGATACGGTGGGATAACGACGATAATGATGTACACAGCTGACCAACTTGCCCGCCGCGAGCGCTCGAAGTGGACTCGCGTGCAGATCATCCTGGCGCCCATCCAGTTCGTCGCCTTCCTGATCAGCTTCGGGCTGGTCATCCACTATCTCCTCACCGGCCAGGGCTACCTGATCACAACCGTCAGCATCTGGGTCAAGATCTCGCTGATCTGGGCGCTGACGATTACCGGGATGCTCTGGGAGTACGATATGTACGACCACTACTTTATGGCGAAGGAGTTCTTCTGGGAGGATCTGGGCAACCTGATCGCCATCCTGACCCATAACGCCTACTTTGTGGCCAAGTGGGTCGGCGCTGATGAGCGCACGGTGATGTGGGTGATGGTCTTCGCCTATGTGACGTACCTGTTCAACGCCGCGCAGTTTGTGGTTCGCGGGATCCGCTCCGCCCGCCAGCGCCGCGCGCTGCAGCAGGGCACCAGCGCGCAGCCCGCAGTTCGCAGCTAAGTAGCCGGCGGCCATCGGTGGCTGCCGGGGCAACCAAGAAGGCGATGGCCGCTATGACAATCAAATCTCGGGCTGTTGTTATCCCTCGCCGTAATGTGGTGGAGCTGCGCACCGTGCAGGTCACCCCGCCGCGCGCCGGTGATGTGCTGATCCGCACGGCATACACATCGATCAGCGCCGGCACCGAGCGCATGCTGCTCGATGGCCGCCTGCCGCAGCCCCAGCTGCTCTTCCCGGTGATTCCCGGCTACGAGACGGTTGGCCAGGTGGTGCAGCTCGGCGCGAAGGCGCCCAAAGATCTGCTCGGCCAGTGGGTCTATATCGGCGGTGCCCGCTGCTTCCGCGGGGTGAACCCGGCCTGGGGCGGGCAGAGCGAGTTTATCAGCGCCGAGGCCGAGCGGGTGGTGCCGCTGGGATCGATCGACCCGGCCACGGGCGTGATCCTGGCGCTCGCCGCCACCGCGCTTCACGGCATCAATGTCGCGAAGGTGCGCAGCTCCGACCGGGTGCTCGTGATCGGCCAGGGCATCGTCGGCCAGCTGGCCGCCCGCCTGGCCAAGCTCGCCGGCGCATCCTATGTGGCGGTGGCGGATCGGGTCGGCGTCCGGCTGGCGGCATCGCAGGCCGACCAGGTGATCGATGTCAACCGCGAGTCGCTGGACGAGGCGATCAGCGAGGCGAATATTAGCCTGGTGGTCGAGGCCACCGGCTCGATGACCGCCCTGTCCGGGGCCTTGCCCCTGCTGGCCAACCACGGGCGCGTCGTGCTGCTCGGCTACTACGATACGATCACCCTCCCCTACGCCCCGCTGTTTATGCGCGAGGCCCAGCTGCTGATCGCCCGCGAGTGGCAGTTCGGCACCGATGGCGACCTGCCCCGCGTGCGCGACCTGATCGCCTCGGGCGAGCTTGATGTGCGCGGCCTGTTGACCCACCGCGTGCCCCTTGATCGCATTCAGGCGGCCTACCGCCTGGCCTTCGAAGACCCAGCGTGCCTTAAAGTGGTGGTGGAGTGGCCACAAGAACAAATTGAGAATTGAAAATGCAGATATAGAGAAGTGAGGTGTGTAGTTTCTCACTTCTTCATTCTCCATTCTCAATTCGCTCCGAAGGAGCGCACATGCCTGCAAGTCCAAAGCAGTCCGGCACAAGCGCTGCCCGTATGCTGGCGGTCTACGGCAAGGGCGGGATGGGCAAGTCGTTCTTTACCACCAACCTTGTGGGCAAGCTGGCCCTGCTCGGCAACCGGGTGATGCAGCTCGGCTGCGACCCGAAGCACGATAGCTGTAACGCCCTGTTTGGCGGGGTGAGCCTGCCGACCCTCGGGGATGTCTGGCGCGAGTACAAGGAGGCTGGCCGCGAGGACGCCCTCCAGGCCCAGCACGTGATCTTCAAGACCCCGATCATGGGCGGGGCGGCCACGGTCTACGGCTGCGAGCTCGGCGGCCCCGAGGTCGGTCGCGGCTGCGGCGGGCGCGGGATCACCTTCGGCTTCGACACGCTTGAGAAGTTTGGCATGAGCCAGTGGGCCTTGGACTATGTGGTGATGGACTTCCTGGGCGATGTGGTCTGCGGCGGCTTCGCCACCCCGCTCTCGCGCTCGCTCGCCGAGGAGGTGATCATCCTCTGCGGCAACGACCGCCAGAGCCTCTACGCGGCGAACAATATCGCCAGCGCGGCGAAGTACTTCGCCAGTATGGGCGGGAAGACCCGCCTGATCGGCCTGATCGTCAACCGCGACGATGGCAGCGGGGTCGCCGAGCGCTTTGCCGAGCGGATCAACCTGCCGGTGCTGGCCCGCATCCCGCTAGACCGTAAGATCCGCGAGCTGGCCGACGCGTGTAAGCTGGCCCTGGTGGACGAAGCGTTCAACGCGATCTTCGATGGTCTGGCCCGCCAGATCATTACCCGCACCACGCCCCATGTGGATATGGCGATGGTGCACCCCCTGGGGTATAAAGAGTTCCTCGGTGTCTTCGGCGCTGAGGAGCCCGACCTGGTGCCCGCCGGGGCCTCGGCCGATGAGCTCTTTGGCGGCAAGAAGGTCAAGCAGATCCCGATCTTCGAGCTCGGCCTGATGCAGCAGTCTGTCGGCGAGAAACCCAATATGGACCCGCCAACCCGGCTGGTGGTGATGCGCCTGCTCAAGGAGCTGGGCATGTATGTCACTGAGGCCAACCAGGATCCGAAGAAGGGCATGACCCTGACGGTCGACGGCAACACGACGATCTGCTTCGGCGATGACCGCGAGCTTGATAGCAAGATGGCGATCTTGGCGGCGCTCCAGAAGTCCGGCGAACCCTATCGCTATGTCGATCTGCGCCGCCCGGCCAGCCCTATGTATCGGTGAAGAGGCCTCCCACTATGGCACTACGAACACGACCAAAGATAGCGCAGACGGTCTATGTGCGGGCGCCCTGGCACCTGCGGTTGCGCTGGTGGATCACGGCGCAGCTGTGGTGCCTTGGCCGGAGCTTCGAGGATATCTCGCCCGAGGCGCCGGATCTGGCCAACCCGCTCTGGCGGCGGTAGTATTTGCGATTGGCGACGGCGGCGGGCGCATGCATAACCGCCTCGACGTGAGCGAAATGTTCGTCTCTATCCCGCAGGCGCACTTCCAATATGTGGTAGAATTGGTCGAGAACTTTCGTATAGATCCACAAAAAATGCGTGAAGTGATAATGCCCTCGTACGCCGCCAACGCGCAGGAGGGACGCCAGGAGTAAGCTATGCCAAGCGGTCTCGGCGAAGCCACCCAAATGATCGGCCCGTTCGCCCCGGCGTTACTATGCTGGTCGTGTTTGATCCTGACGGTTCTGTCCCTTGCGCTCACTTTTCTGTGGACAAATGTCACGGCATTCGCCCGGCGCACCCGCAGCGGCGAGCGCAAGCCCGCCGTCAGCGCGATGTCGTCGGAGCAGTCTGGTCGGTAGTAGCGGCCCCGCCCGCGCCTTGTAAGTCGTGTGGGAGCTTTCCCACGCTCCGATGCAGGGATCCTGGAGGGATAGCCGCCCCCAGGATCCTTTTTTGTGATGCGGCCACGTCGCCGCCTACCTTGAGTTATCCCTATGTCGAAAGAGACCCTTGAGACGCTGCCGCCGGTGGCGTCGCAGAATGGCACCTCCCCAAACCCGAACGCCGCCGTCCCTCCGTACCCGTTTGCTGCCCTTGTCGGCCAGGCCGAGCTGAAGCTGGCCCTGCTGCTCTGTGTGGTCAGCCCCACAATCGGCGGGGTGATGGTGATGGGCCATCGCGGCACCGCCAAGAGCACCGCTGTGCGCGCCCTCGCCGCCATGCTCCCGCCGATCAAGGCGATCGCCGGCTGCGCCTACTCGTGCGCCCCCGAGCGGACCGCCGGCCTGTGCGAGCGCTGCACGAGCCAGGGCGATGCCAAGAAGGCGGCCCATAAGCCGACCGCTGTCACCATCCCGGTGCCGGTGGTCGACCTGCCGCTCGGTGCCACCGAGGACCGCGTCTGCGGCACCCTCGACATCGAGCGCGCCCTGACCCAGGGCGTCCAGGCGTTTGCCCCCGGCCTGCTGGCCCGCGCCAACCGCGGCTTCCTCTACATCGACGAGGTGAACCTGCTGGAGGATCACCTGGTGGACGTGCTGCTCGATGTGGCGGCCAGCGGCACCAACGTGGTCGAGCGCGAGGGCATCAGCATCCGTCACCCGGCCCGCTTCGTGCTGGTTGGTAGCGGCAACCCTGAGGAGGGCGACCTGCGCCCGCAGCTGCTCGACCGCTTCGGCCTCCACGCCCGCATCGTCACGATCACCGATGTTGAGGAGCGGGTGGAGATCGTGCGCCGCCGCCGGGCCTACGACGCCGACCCCTTCGCCTTCGCCGCCCTCTGGGAGAAGGAGACGCTGAAGCTCCAGCGCAAGATCAAGGGTGCCCAGAAGCGCCTGCCCGATGTGGTGCTGCCCGACCCGATCCTCTACAAGATCGCCGAGCTCTGTGTGAAGCTCGAGATCGACGGCCACCGCGGCGAGCTCACCCTGAGCCGCACCGCCACATCGCTGGCCGCCCTCGAGGGCCACAATGAGGTGAAGCTTGAGGACGTGCGCCGGATCACGCTCCTCGCGCTCCGCCACCGCCTGCGCAAGGACCCCCTGGAGACCCAGGACGATGCGGTGCGGATCGAGCGGGTGGTGGACGAGGTTCTGGTATAGGGTGTCGCCTCCGGCGGGGGGCTGGGGGTGGCGACGCCACCCCCAGAGATTTTTTTGTTATATGGCTGGCGGCGAAGCCGCCAACCATTAACAAAAGCTGGGTATATGACAACACTTTCCTTCTCCGCTCTGGTGGGCCTCGATACCGCCCGTCAGGCCCTGCTGTTGCTTGCGGTTGACTCGGGGCTGGGCGGCGTGGTGATCGCCGCCGGTGTCGGCACCGGCAAGAGCACGCTCGCCCGCAGCTTCGCCCGGCTCTCTGGCGCGGCGACGATGACCTCGCCGCCGCCCTTCGTAGAGCTTCCGGTTGGCGTCACCGAGGACCGTCTGCTCGGCGGGCTTGACCTGGAGGCGACCCTGGCCCGCGGCGAGCGCGTCCACCGCAGCGGCCTGCTGGCCCGCGCCGACGGCGGCCTGCTCTACGCCGACGGGGTGAACCTCCTCGACGATAGCACCATCAATCACCTGCTCTCGTCCCTCGACAGCGGCGTCGTGCGGGTCGAGCGCGAGGGCCTGAGCGTGGTTGAGCCGGCCCGCTTCGCGCTGATCGCCACCTACGACCCGGCCGAGGGGCCGCCGCGCCGCCACCTGCTTGATCGGGTCGGCCTGATCGTGGCACCGATTGTCCAGTCTCCGGCCCGGGCCCGCGCCGAGGTCGTGCGGCGGAACCTGAATGCCGACGCGGCCCAGCGGATCAAGCGCCGCGCCCGATCGGCCGCGGTCGAGGACCCCTACGATGACGAGGAGGCTCTGCTGGCCGCAACGGTGCTGGCCGCCCGCGAGGCCCTGCCGAGCGTGACGATCAGCGACGCCCAGATGCTCCAGATCAGCCAGTCGGCCCTGGCGCTGGGGGTTGAGGGCCACCGCGCCGATATCTTCGCCGTGCGCGCGGCCCTGGCCTCGGCGGCCCTGGCCGGGCGCGATGAGGTGGGCGATGAGGATATGGAGCGGGCGGTGCGCTTTGTGATGGTGCCGCGGGCCACCCG
>JBAXES010000029.1:0-15789 GCA_037140315.1 Chloroflexales bacterium | reverse complement strand
GCTCGGGCTGCTCCTGCTCCCCGGCCTGATCGCCGCGCGGCGGGCACCGGCGCAGCGGGGACTTCATCGCGCACCCGCCGCGCGGCGATCAGGCCGGGGAGCAGGAGCAGCCCGAGCAGCGGCACTAGCAGCCCCGCGCCAACCAGCGGGCGAGAGGTGACATTGATCAGGTGCTGCTCAGTGTAGCCCGCGCCCACGCTGGCCCCCGCCACCGTCACATGGATGTCCCGACGAGTCCCGTCATAGAATGGCCGCGGACTCACATAGGTGAGCCGGTACTCGCGCTGGAGGCTGCCGGCGAGGGAGGTGTAGAGATCCCTCAGGTCGGCGGCGCTAGGGCTATAGTAGTAGCTGCCCGCGGTGCCGCTGGCGATCTGGCGCAGCACGCCCTCGTCGATACCGCTGTTGCCGCCGCCATCCCGCTCGCCCAGGCCGACCACATACACCGCCTGGCCCGCCGCCGTGGCGTAGCTGATCGCGTCGCCCAGGCTGTGGGAGCTGCCGGCTTCGTGAGGGCAGTCGCTCAAATCACGACAGTCCTGGCCGTCGGTAAGCACCAGCAGCACACGCCGGCCCGGCTGATCGCGCAACAGATCGACCCCCGCGACGATGCTGTCGTAGAGGGCGGTGCCGCCGCTTGGCCGCAGGCGATCAATAGACGATTGCAGCGCAGCCCGATCAGCGGTGAAGGGCTCGGAGACCTGCACTTGGCTGCTGAAGCTGATCAGGGCGGCCTGGTCGCCCGGCCTGAGCAGGCCGACAAAGGCGTCGGCGGCCTCACGGGCACCGACAATCTTTCCGGCGTCCTCCATGCTCAGCGAGCGGTCGACCACCAGGGCGGTGCTGATCGCGCTGCCGCCCGCGCCGACGAAATTGGTTATGTCAACTAAAGCAGCATCCTCGACAATTTGAAAATCGGAGCGCGAGAGATCGGTGCGCAGGCCGCCGGCCGGGTCGCCCACCGCAGTGTAGAGCGACACCTGGGGGTAGGCGCTCGTGTCAACCTGGGTAACCCGCACCTGGCCGTCAGCGCTGAGGAGCGGCTGGGTTGAGCCGACCTGAAAAAGCAGCACCACGATCAGCAGTAAGCCAAGCATCACAGCCAGCGCAACCAGGGGTATGCGACGCATAAAGCACCTCCAGTGGGTATCTGTATCCACCTTAAGACGTAGGAGGCACTTTATGAGTTGCAAACACCCCGATGATAGTACGGGTGGAGGCTTTGCCTCCGCCCGTACTATCGTGAATTGATCATCGCAGTCGCGGCGCTCTCAAAGTAGCTGCGCATCGTCGAGCGGGCCGGCTCGGTGATCCCAACCTCGTCGATCGCGGCGAGCATATGGGCCAGCCAGGCGTCACGCTCGGCCTGGCCGATCACGAAGGGCGCGTGGCGCATGCGCAGGCGGGGGTGGCCACGACGCTCACTGTAGTCGCTCGGCCCGCCAAAGTACTGCATAAGAAAGAGGCGCTGGTGCTCTTTGCCCGGCCCAAGATCATCCGGGAACAGCGGGCGGAGCAGCCGATCTGCCTCGACGCGCGCGTAGAAAAGGTCGACCAGGCAGTGAAACGTCTCGGTTCCGCCGATATGGGCGAAGATTGTACTATCATTCGTCATGATGGTATGATTGGATATCATCGGCCACTCGCGGTCAATGATCGCATTGTAGCATGGCGCCTCACAGGCCGCCCCTTACAAATCATACAACGTCAGCCCCACACAGACATGGGCATTGGCGCTGATCGGGAGGGTGGTATCCCTCCAAAGATGCGGAAAATAATGTCATGTCGCGACAGATTATGCGGCGCGTCATCACGTCCATGAGGGCGGCTTCGGCGCGTCAGAGCGGCTCAGTATGCCGTGGCGACCGCCCATTCATACCGGCCATTTTTATTGACACTGCTACACAATCGTGGTACTATTGCATCACAGCCGGGGAGAAGTAAGAACCATTTTGTCATACGACGCTTTTGGCATTTAAGCAAAAAGACCTGTCGCATACGTCTCAGAGCCCTCTTTAGCGGTCGAGACACCGCGACACAGCCGGTTCAGATTGTCAATTTCTCGGCTCTAGTCTGCTGTAGTATCACCCTGGAAAGGTATCCATGCGAACCCTGATCTTTACCGGCAAGGGCGGTGTAGGCAAGACGAGTGTCGCTGCGGCAACCGCGCTGCGGGCCGCCGACATGGGCATGCGCACCTTGATTATGAGTACCGACCCGGCCCACAGCTTGGCCGACTCACTCGATCTCGAAGGTCCGCTCGGGCCGAATCCCGTGAAGATCGCGCCCAACCTCGACGCGCTTGAGGTCAGCATCTACCACGACATCGAGTCAAACTGGGGCGTTGTGCGCGAGCACTTTTCTCAGCTGATGACCGACCAGGGCATCCAGGGCATCCTGGCCGATGAGATGAGCGTCCTCCCCGGCATGGAGGAGGCGTTGCCACTCATCCGCATCAAAAAGCACAAGGATGATGGCGACTACGACCTGCTCGTCATCGACTGCGCCCCCACCGGCGAGACGCTGCGGCTGCTCTCGGCGCCTGAGAGCTTCAAAATGGCGATGGGGATGCTGCGCGGGGCCGAGAAGTTTGTGATCAAGCCGCTGCTGCGACCGATGAGCAAGATCAACCCGACCCTCAACAAGATGATCGCCCCCACCGAGGTCTATGATGCGGTCGACAATATGTTTGAGCAGATGGTCGGCGTCACGCAGATCCTCACAAACCCGCTTGAGACCTCGGTTCGGCTGGTGATGAACCCTGAGAAGATGGTGATCAAGGAGAGCCAGCGCGCCCTCACTTATCTCTCGATGTATGGGATGACGGTCGACACAGTGGTGGTCAATAAGATCCTGCCGGTCGACCAGGACAGCGGGTATCTGAACCACTGGAAGGACGTGCAGCAGCGCTACCTCCTGGATGTGCAGCACTCGTTCTCGCCCATCCCTATTCACCACGTGCCCTACTATCGCGAAGAGGTAGTTGGCCTGGAGAAGCTGCGCGCGATGGGCCTCGACATCTACCGCGACCAAGACCCGACGGCACTCGTCTATAAAGAGTCCCCGATGGATCTGGCCAAGCTAGCCGACGGGACGTATCGCGTCCGCCTCAAGCTGCCCTTTGCCGATGTCAGCCAGCTCGACCTGTTCCAGAATGGCGATGAGCTGGTGGTGCAGATCGGTGACTTCCGGCGGATCATGACATTGCCGACAAGCCTGGCCGGGCTCGAAGCGGGCCAGGCCGAGATGGAAGGGCAGTGGCTGATCGTGCCCTTCCAGGCAGCCCAGGGGGTTGCCAAATAACACAGGGGTCTACCGGGGCTCCGCCCCGTAGCCTATAGGGAGCGTCCGGTTTACCTAAGGAGGTTTTGTATGGCCGTGACACGAGGCTGGTTCTCGGAGTCCGCAGGGCAGGTGGCGCAGATCGGCGACATCATGTTCCAGGGACACTGGCAGTGGGTTTCCAATCTGCTGCAGGGCACGTCGGCAGCGGTGGAGACTATCAACCGCAACGCCTATCCTGGCATTTCCCGCAGCGGCAGCGGCGAGGGCGCGTACAGCACCCCCGACGTGAGCAGCTTCCGCCCGAAGCGCATCAGCTCGCGCTTCAATCGCTAGGACAGCAATAGGCAGCAGGCAGCAGCGTACAATCCGCCAGGATCGCTGTTGTCTGCTGCCTGTGCCCTGTTACAGCTTATGATCAACCTGCTCTACTATAGCCATACAGTCGTCCCGGCGCACCTCGAAGAGCTTGAGGCGCAGGGGCTTCTTGAGCGTGATGAGCAGGTGCTCGTCGCGCTGGACGGTGTCCTGCTCGACGCAAACGGGAAGCGGCTGAGTGGCCCTACCCTGCACGACTACTGTCTGCTCACGACGCTGCGTGTGCTGCTCTGGGCGCGCGACTACGGCGGACACGTCTGCTACGCCTTCCCTCTGACCGAGCTAGCGCTGGTGCAGGGGCTTGGGCTCGACCCGATCCACGCCCAGATCTCGCTCTCGTTTGTCGCCCCCGAAGAGGAAGAGCAGCGTTTCACCCTCACCCTCCTGCCCCTGCCCAGTCTCCAGGCCGCCCAGGCACTGCTCAGCAGCGCCGCGAAGGCCGCCCAGAGTCTGGCTGCCTCGGGGGTGAGCGCCCGTGAGGCCGGCCCAGATATTCTCTCGGTGCTGGGCGAGCAGATCTACGGCCACGTGGATGGCATGCGGCCCAGCGATTCGCCGTACCGCTGGCCCGGGGCGGCGGCACAGCCGCTCACGCCTGGGCCGAGCTTCAGCCAGGATGTGGTGAGTCTGCCGCCTGAGAAGATCTATACCGCAGGGCGCCTGGCCCGATCCGCGTGGGACACGCTGCGCCGCACGCTGCGCGAGACTGAGCTGCCCTTTGACCTGAGCGGGTCGAGCCTGCGGGATCTCACCGAGACCGTGCGCGCAGTGAACGATCTGATGCAGACCATGGCCACCAACCCGAGCGCCCAGCAGATGGCGATGGCCTTCCTGAGCCGTCAGGGTGGCCGCGCCGGCACGGTCGCGCCCGAGAGCGCAGCGCCGACGAGCCCGTCAGCGCCGGTAGAGGCCTCGGCGGCGTCCACCGCAGATGACAATGTCTACCGCGAGATTCCGCTACGCCGTAAGAGCGCTGCAGCCCCCGAGCCGAAGGCTGAAGCTCGCCCCATAGATGCGACCACCCCGCCCGACCGCCGCGAGATTCCGCTGCGCCGCCGCGGGCCAGCCAACACTGCACCCAGGCCATTCTCCCGCGCCTCTAACCCGATCAGCGGCTCCGGCGACGCCGATGTGGATGATGGTCGATAAGCGATGGGCCCGAGGATCCGCCTGCGCCGACGACCATCCCCCGTCAGCAGCCCTAGGAGGTAGACGATGAGTACCCGCCCATACCTCGGCAACAATGTGAATCCAGGCAGCGCTGAGGAGTTGCGCCACCGCAGTATCCTTGAAGAGGACGAGCTGCTCCTGGCGCTCTTTGATGGCGTGCTGCTGGACGATAAGCGCCGGCGCATCGGCGGACTCTCCCTCTCCGACTTTGTCGTCCTCACCGACCGGCGTCTGGTTACATGGGCCCGCGGGTTCTTTAACGATACGGTCGACAGCTTCCCCTGGCAGGATGTGGATGTAGCGAAGGCTGAGACGTGGGATCCCTGGCACGGTCGGGTCGTGATGGCCTTCCGCCTGCCGGCCGTCGCCCCACGCACGCGCCGCATTGCCGTCCGTGGGACGACCGCTGACCGGGTTCAAGGCGAGCGGGTGATCGTAAACACGCTCGACTATATGCCCACTGATGATGTCACGCCGCTGTCGAATATGATCGCGTGGATCGGTGACCAGGTGATCGTTGGGGTGGCCGGCGAGCAGCTGGTGGCAGCCTTCACCGCGCAGTTCCCCGCGCCCGAGCGACAGTCGATGCTGGCACCCTCCTTTACGCCTCCGCCGCCCCCGCCGCCCGCGCCAGCGAGGTCTGTCGATAAGCCCCGGCGGCGCTGGTGGCAGCGGGCCGTTGATGGCTCGGAGGACGCGCCAAAGAGCACCGGCAACTTGATCGCCGACTATGAGAATCGCCGCAGTAGCCTGCCCGCTGGCGATGGCACGCCGGCCCTGCCGATGTCAAGCCAGATGGTGATGCCTGGCCAGATGCCGGGAATGCCCGAGCAGCCCAGTATGTACGAGATGAGCCGCACGCTGCAGCTGTTCCTTGAGGCGCCGCGCCGCCTTGCCCAGAGCGTGCGCCGCGCTGGCGAGGTGATGAGCGGAGCAACGGATCTGGTGAGCGGCATGCAAGACCCGAAAGTTCGCCGCAATGCGATGTTCGGCATCTACCAGGCCGCCGCCCAGCAAGAGGCCACGAATGGCCCCTTCGCCTCGGTCGGCCCGGTGGTGCGCGCCGTCGTCCGCTTCTCCGAGCCCCTGCCAGATGAGGCGGCCGAAGCCGAGGGCCAGGCCGCCCAGCCCCAGGCCCGCCGCAACCGCATTGAGGTTCGCACACCCACGCGACGCAGCCCGCCGACCTTGGCAGAGGCGCAACCAGCGCCCGCGCCGGTCGCAAGCCCGCCGCCGGCTGTGTCCGTTGGCCCGGTGCGCCGCAGTGTCAGCGTGCGCCGCGCAGAGGCTGCCCCTGCGGAGGCCGCCCCTGCGGAGACGGCACCTAAAGAGCCAGCGCCTGCGGCTCCCGCAGCGGAGAGTGTGTCCCCGGTGGCACAGCGCAGCCCCGCGCGTCGGCTCGCGATCAGCCGGATTGGCGATGAGTCAGAGCCCCAGCAGCAATCTGTGGTGGCAAGCGTCAGCGACGGCGAGCGACAGTGATTGCGCTTCTGTGTGAAGTACGATCGCACCTCAGCATCTCTATCTGATGCAAGAATGGTTGACACCATCCTATGACGCGAGTCATCATCTACTCAGGCAAGGGCGGCACCGGCAAGACGACCCTCTCGGCGGCCACGGCAACCCTGCTGGCGGGCATGGGGCGGCGCACGCTGGTTCTCTCAAGCGACCCCGCCCACTCGCTGGCCGATGCCCTCGGCACTGAGATCAGCCGCGACCGGGCCACGCAGATCGCGCCCTGCCTCTATGGCCTTGAGGTGGACACGATCTACGAGTGGCGCCAGAATCTGAGCGGGTTTCAGCAGTTTGTCACATCCACCTACTCGAACCGCGGCGTCGAGCGCTCGACGGCTGCCGAGCTGGCGAACCAGCCTGGGCTTGATGAGATCCTGGCCCTCCAGCGGGTGATGGCGGAGGCCCAGAGCGGTCGATGGGACGCGATCGTGCTCGATACCGCGCCCACCGGCAACACGCTGCGCCTCCTGGCCTACCCTGAGCTGATCATCGGCGGCGACGCCGGCAAGAAGTTCTTCCGGGTCTATCGGGGCATCGCCAATGTCGCCCGCCCCTTCCGCCGCGATCTGCCCGAGGATCGCTTCTTCGATGAGGTGGGCAACCTGCTGGAGAAGATGGAGCAGCTCGCGAACTTTCTGCTCAGCCCCGAGGTCAGCATCCGGCTGGTGCTCAACCCTGAGAAGCTGCCCCTGATGGAGACCCGCCGGGCATACACCTTCATCAATCTCTACGGCCTGATGCTCGATGCGGTGATGGTCAATAAGATCCTGCCCCGCCGCGCCGACCTCGGCCCCTACTTCGACTACTGGGTGAGCCTGCAGCGCGGCTACCTTGCCGATATCGACAGCAGCTTCACCCCAACGCCGATCTTCCGCACGGTGCTGCAAGAGGGCGAGCCGATCGGTGTCACCGCCCTTGAGGCGATCGGCCGCGCAACCTTTGGCGAGACCGACCCCGGCGCGCTGCTCTTTGAAGAGCGACCGATCTGGCTCGACCAGTGGAATGACGAGGACGAGCCGGGCCTGTTTGACCTGTGCCTGCGGCTGCCCTTCATCGATAATGGCGATATGGTTGATCTGGTTCGTACCGGCACCGACCTGACCATTACGATCGGGAGGCTCCAGCGCACGATCGCCCTGCCACGCATCCTCTATGACTGTACGCTCGGAAAACATCGCTACGAGGACGGTGTGCTGCGCCTAGAGTTTCATGAGGCTCCCGAAGGGGGTCAGTCTGAACGTACGCCGGACCCCGCCGATAAGGTGCGCGTTGAAGCGGCTTGATACAAATGTTGAACGATAAATGGTAAGTGTTGAGTGCAGACACACACTATTTATCGTTTATCACTGATTAATACACCATGCGATTGTTGATTTTCACCGGTCACACCATGCTCCAGCGTAGCGCTGCAGCCCTCGCCACGGCGTTTCATGCCGCCCGGCGCGGCCAGCGTGTGCTGCTCGCCTCCACTGGCCCAAGCCACTTGATCGGCGCGCTGCTCGGCCAGAACCTTGGCCCGCGCCCACTTGAGCTAGAGCCGAACCTCGCCGCGATCGAGGTCAGCCCGATCGATGAGATCGGCGCACGCTGGGATGAGCTGCGCCCAACGCTGCGCAGCGGGCTGACCTCGCGCCTGCGCGATATCACCAGCGATGAGCTGCCGAGCTTCCCCGGCATAGACGCCGTCAGCGCGCTGCTGGTGGCGGAGCGCGCCCGCGAGACTGGGCACTTCGACCTGCTGGTTGTCGATGGCCCCTCGCCCGATAGCCTCACCCGCGGGCTGGCCCTGTCCGACGTGACGCGCTGGATACTCCGGATTGTCTTCGGGCTCGACCGCGGCCCCGGGCGCTCGCGCACCTCGCAGGATACCGCCCTCATCCCCTCGGCGCTCATCCCATCCAGCACCGCCGCGCCGCTCCAGGATCTGCGCGCCGTGTTTGAGGAGTATCGCGCTCGACTCGACGCCGCCACTGGGGCGCGCGTGCGCTTCGTAACTAGCCCCGAGGAGCTGCGGCTGTCGCCCCTGCGCGGCGACCTCAGCGCGCTCGGGCTCTACGGTATCGCGGTGGATGAGCTGATCGTCCCCGCCGAACCGGCGGATGTTAGCTTTGAGACGCGCCAGATCTTTGGCCACGAGGGCGGGCACGCCCGCCCAGCCCTGCGTATCGAACCACTTAGCACAACACCAACCGACCGGGACACCTGGGCGCTGCGCGGCGCTGCCCTCTATCGCGATGGGGATATCAATACGCCTCAGTCGCACGTGCCGGTCGTTGAGCGCGAGCTACGCCTGGCGATACCCTTCCTCAACGCCAAGGCCCTCGATATCGCCGTGGCGAACGAAGAGGTGGTGGTGCGCCTCGATCAGGTCCGCCGCCATGTGCTTCTGCCTGGCCTGAGCGAGGGTGGGAAGCTGCGCGCACGCGTTGAGGGTGAGATCTTACGGCTCTGGGTTGAGTAATAATCTGTCTGCCTGTGGATATGGAGGTATATGATGCTGAATGGTGCCATTGCGGTCACTGTACCGCCGCAGACGTCAATGCCGACAGCAAAATATACGTCGTATCGAACAGAGGTTGAGGCGAAGCTGGCTGGTAAGCTCAGCCAGAACGAGCGCCGCCGCTTTGAGCACGAGCTTGATCTGCTGCGCCGAGCTCAGTTTGTCGAGCTGAATGGGGTTGTCCACCATTACCAGGACGTCGGACCGCGCAATGGCGAGCCGCTTGTACTTGTGCATGGCTGGGATTGCTCGGCGCTCTGGTGGCACCGCATTGTCGATCAGCTGGCCGACGCTGGCTATCGGGTGATCTGCTACGACCTGAAGGGGCACGGATTCTCTGATAACGACCCGGCACGCGGCTACACCGTGGATGGCTTCAGCAACGACCTGCAGGCCCTTGGCAATATCCTCGGCCTTGGCCCACAACACGTGGCCGCCTTCTCACTTGGGGCCTTTGTTGCCCTGCACTACGGTGCCAATGCCCCCGACCGCGTGCGCTCGCTGACCTTCTTTAATTTCAGCCTGATGCCGTATTACCCCTTTGCGGCTAAGCTTGTCCCTAAGTTGCTCGACACTGTCTTCAACCGGCTGCTGCGACCGATCGAGCGGCTCGGGCTGTGGTGGCTGCCCTTTATCTATGCTCGTCTGGTACTAGCGAAGAACACACCGCCGGTGGACGATGTCAAGCTCGGCACCCTCAGCCTGCGCTGCTGCGACCCCGAGGCGATCAGGGTCTCAAGCCACGAGATATCTCGGCGCGAGGTGCTCGAAGCGGTGGGCGAACAGATGCGCAGCGTGCAGCAGCCGACCCTGTTGGTCGCGGGAGCCGGCGACCCGGTCATGCGCCCGGCCAGCGGGCGAAAGCTGATGGCGCTGGCTAAGAATGGCACCTATCTTGAGGTGCCAAAGTGCGGCCACCTGATCCTGTTCGAGCTGCCCGAGCAAGTAGCACAGATCTTGCGGCTCTTTCTCCGCGGTGTAAGGGGGTAACGATGCAACTGCTTCTCCGATCCGGCGGGCAGCGCATGGCGGTGGATATGGAGCGGGCTGGCGGGCAGACACTGAACGTTGGCGAGTATAGCTACCGCCCCACGCAGCTGGCCCGCAAGGTGCGTCGCCTAGCGAGTCAGATGTGGGGGGCAGACCTCGCGCCTGGGATCCTTGAGCAGCGGCTCATCTTTGAGGCGCTCGACGGCGGATCCGGCATGAGTCCCTGGAGCGATAGCGGCAGCTTCTCGCCCACCAGCGGCTCGATCGTCAGCCTCGGTCGCTGGGATGAGGATGGCAGCGTCGGGATCGCACTCCACGAGCTCGCCCACGAGATGCATATGCGCAGCGGCGGCTACGACCACAGCGATGGCGTGCTGCGCGAGGCCCTCTCACTGCTGGCCGAGCGCGAGTCTGGCCTGCGCCGCACCTTCGAGCGCGAGCCCTACTATACCGCCAGCAACCTGATCAACCAGCTCTGTGATCTCTCCGCCTTCGGTCGCCAGTCATTCCCGAAGCGCTGGGCAGAGATCGTCGGCCTGATCAATGATGTCGGCCTGTCCGACCTCGTGAACTTCTACCTTGACCGCAGTGAGCACCTCGGCTTAGGCCGCTGGCTCAAGCACTATAGCGATAACCTTGAATTACGGGATGTCGTCCTCAACCGTATCGCTGCCGTATCGCTGCGCTATAGCCTGAACTACCGCCGCTATTTTATTGAGCGAGTTGTGCGTTGCAACAGCGAGATCACGCCCGATCAGCTCACGTATGTGTTTGAGTCGATCGCCACGCTTGATCGGCGTTATCCAAACGACGATCTAGAGCAAATTATCGACGTCTGCTTCGCACCACACACTCGGCAGCGGCGGCGGCTGCTCGCATTCGGCTAGATGATCGATCGACGTACTGAGAGGCAATGTTATGGCCAAGTATGACAACAACAACAATCCGTACAGCTGGATGCCGGGATTCCTCCGTCGGTTTCTGAACCTCGATTATGATCCGGCCCAGAGCGCAGAGTCGAGCCAGGCTGGCCCCAGCTATGCGCCGCCGTCGGTGGCGACCGTGCAGACAGCTTGGGTGCCGTCAAGCGAGCCGACCTTTAAGGCGTCCAGTATGGAGGGCTACCGCGCGCCCTCTGTCGCCAGCTTTACGCCGCCCGCCGGCTTTACGCCGCCGCCCGCCAACGGCACCAGCGCCGCCCCGAGTGTCGGCGTTGCTCCCATCCAGTTCGACAGCCAGATTCAGCCGATAAGCTACGCGCTGCGTGGCTTTCTGCACGGTGTGCTGCCTCCGCAGGGCCTTGAGGCGTTTGCCAAAGAAGTACGCACAACGACCACCGATGTCTGGAATCTCTACAGCCGCTGGTTTAGCTTCCAGACCGATGAGCCCCTCCGCTTCGTCCGGTCAATTATTGATGCTGTAACCGCCGGGGCCACCGCCCTCACCCCGAACGGATCGGTCGCCACCGCCCGCCGGATCAAGGTCACGGTCGCCAACGGCAACGATAGCGACCCAGCCGACTCCGCCGCCAAGTAGGCATCGCACGATGGGGCGTGTCGCGCTTCTCTCTGGTGCCAGAGCGCCAGAGAGGAGCGGCGATGCGCCCGCCGCCACACTGCCGCAGGCGCGCCCAGCGCACAAGCGGAATAAAGAGACACCTATGAGCCGGCCAGTTGTGATCGTAGGCGGGTGGCTCTCATCACCCGCCGATTACGCCCGAATGGCCCGTATCCTCGCCGCGCAGCCCCGTAAACGTATCGTCTATATCACCGATATTAGCCGGAGAGAATGGGCGAGCCTGCGCGACCCCCACTTCACGCCGGTGCTCGATATGGTGGCGCGCACCGTCGAGCTCGCCCTGCGTGAGACCGGGGCCGATCGGGTTGATCTGATCGGCCATAGCGCAGGAGGCCGGATCGCCCGCGCCTACCTCGGCCATCTGCCCTACGCCGGCGTTACTTATGACGGGCAGCGCTATGTAGCATCCCTCACGACTCTCGGCACCGCCCACGAGACCTATGAGGTCTGGGTTAAAGAGTTTGCCCACCAGGTAAACGATCAATACCCCGGCGCGTTCTACAAGCACATCGCCTACCGCTCGGTGGCAGGCGAGAGCGTCCGGGGGCGTCGCTTCGGCGGCGTTGAGGAGATGGTGGCCTATCAGTCGTACCAGACTGCGTTCGGCGATGGCAATATGCTCGGCGACGGGATCATCCCAACCACGAGCTGCTACCTGGCCGGGGCTGACAACCTTGTGCTCAAGGGTGCCCGCCACGCGCCCTACAACGCGCCAAGTATGTGGTATGGTGCCCGCAGTGTTATTCCACTGTGGTTCGATGCGTGATAGGCAGTAGGGGCACGGCTATTGTCGCACCCCTGCCGCGACTGAGTCCTATGCGCCCACTTGTGATCATTGGCGGATACCTCACTGGCCCGAAGGATTTCGTCAGCCTCGCAGAGACCTTGGCCAAGCCGCCATACGGCTATCAGGTGTTCGTTGCCCCGGTTAGCCGAGCACGCTGGGCGTTCACCCGCGATTGGGACTTTCGCCCGGTGCTTGACCGTGTGCGCACCACTGTCGAGCAGGCGCTCAGCGCCACTGGGGCCGATACGGTCGATCTTCTGACCTATAGCGTTGGCGGTACGGTCGCGCGCATGTACCTGGGCGAACAGCCGTACATTGGCGAGGTGTATGCCGGCCACCGCTATGTTCGCCACCTGATTATGCTTGGGACACCGCATCATAGCCAGGAGCACTGGACCAAGGGCTCGATTGACTTTGTGAATAGCACCTACCCAGGGGCTTTCTACCCCGAAGTGCGCTATACCTCAGTTATCGGTCGGGCGATCTGCGGCAACCCGCGAGGAACAATCGTCGAGCGGGTCTCAAGCAGTAGCTACCGCACGGTCTCCGGCCCAGCGTATGCCGAGGCGTGGGGCGATGGGGTTACTACCCTGGAGTGCGCAGCCCTGAGCGGCGCGGAGTACCTGGTGATCCCGGGTATCTCCCACTCGCCCTTCCACGGACGGCCCTGGTATGGGGACCCGGCGGGCGTTGCGGGCTGGGAGCGGGTGTTGCGTAGGGCGGCGACGTGATCTGTGCCTGCCCTCTGTTGTTTGAAATATCCGCTTTTTGTACTATAATACAAATACTTGGTGTAGAGACCGGCAAGTTCCTGACTTTCACTCAACCGCTCCTAGAAGGGATCCGACCGACAGATAGAAGTACGATGCTATGCGCCACGAGGAGAGAGTGACAGCGATGAATGACATTGTCCTGCAAGAGACGCCTATAGTCACGGTAAACCCCTGCTCGCCAGGATGTCGGTGCAGCCAGAGCGAGGACGAACTACTAACCGGTGCTGAGCGGGCCTATGACATGGTCTTCAAGGGTACCATTGACTTCTTCGCGGTCAAGGCGGCCTTCGACCTCGGCCTGTTTGAGGTTATGAGCGGCGGCGAACGCGCGCTCGATGACATCGCAGCCGCCACAGGAAGCATGCCAGATCGCTTGGTGAAATTCCTAACCACGCTCAAAGAGATTGGCCTCACACGCCAGGGCGAGGGCACATGGGCGCTCACACCCTTCGCTGAGCAGTTCTTCACCGACGCAGAGCACCACCGCAACCTGACGATGGTACCCTTCGTGGACTATATCAGCGGCCTAGTGCAGAGCTTCTACGTGAACATGGCCGACGTTGTCCGCGGCAAGATGGATTTCACCAGCCTGATCCCGTACCCGCCGCGCACCCGTGAAGATAACGTCTTCTATGAGACGATCCATCGCAGCAATCTGCACTTCCCGATCCGGCTGCTGCGCGAGCGGGCGAGCCTGGATGGCATTAGCCATCTGCTCGACGTCGGCGGCGGCATCGGCGATATCGCGTCGGCCCTTTGCGAGCGCTTCCCGGCGCTCAACGTCAAGCTGATCAACCTGCCCAGCGCCCTCGATCTGGTGTCGGAGAATGTCGCCGCTCGTGGCCTGGCAGAGCGGATCACCCCGGTCGCGGTTGATATGTACCGCGAGCCATACCCCCAGAGCGAGGCCGTCCTCTTCGGACGCATCCTCTACCCGATGAACGCGCAGTTCTGCACCATGCTGCTCAAGAAGGCGTATGACGCCCTTGGCTCGGGCGGGCGGGTGCTCATCCTGGATATGATCATCAGCGATCCGCAGAAGCCGAACTACGACTACCTGACGCACTATATCTGCTCGATCGGCATGGGCTTCACCGTGCTTGAGTTCAAAGATCACGCGATCTACCCCGACGTGCTGCGCAGCGTGGGCTTTACCGATGTGACCTTCGACCAGGCATACGACTACGTGCTCTACCAAGCAGTGAAGCCGTAGGCGACAGGCGATATGATCACGACTTCTGAGCAACAGGTGCCCCTCGCCAAGCGCATCAAGGCGCACATTGAGCTGGCCGATCCGATCACATGGATCTCGCCGGCGATGATCTGTCTGTGCGGCGCGATCGCCTCCTCAGGACAGGCCGGAGGCTTCCAGTGGACGAGCGGTCGACAGTGGGGGCTAGCCTTACTCGGGGCGTTAATGATCGGCCCGCTGGGCACCGGCTTTAGTCAGAGCATTAACGATTACTACGACCGAGAGATCGACGCGATCAATGACCCGAAGCGGCCGATCCCAGCCGGGCTGGTGAGCCTCACGGGCGCACGTATGAACTGGCTCTTTCTCGGCGCGTGCTCCTTCCTTGTCTCGCTGCTGTTCGGCAACCCACTGATCACCGTCCTGGCCGTGCTTGGGATCATCCTCTCGGTGATCTATAGCGTGCCGCCGATCAAGCTGAAGAAGCACTACTGGCTCGGCCCCCCCGCCGTTGGGGTTGGCTATGTGAGCATCAGCTGGGTCGCAGGACACCTGATCTTCGCGCCGATCACATGGCAGAGCACGGCGGTCGCGTGCATTAACGGCAGCCTTACCGCCGGGCTACTCTTGCTCAACGATATTAAAAGCGTTGAGGGCGACCGTAAGCACGGGCTCCAGTCCCTTGCTGTGGCGATCGGGGTGCATAAGACCCTGATGGTCGCCTATGGGGTGATCAATGGCTGTGAGGCGCTGCTGATGATCTTGGCGATTGTCTGGGGCAGCTACTGGGTGGCCGCGTTCATCTGCTTCGCCTTGGTGGCCCCGATCTACAGCCAAGTCAAGCTCTACCGAGATCCTAACCATAAAAACTTCATGCGCTACCTTATATCAAGTAACCCCTTCGTAGCGCTCATCCAGCTTGTCTCCGCATTTCTTGTCGGTGGCTATTTCGGATGATTGCAGATCGCAGGTCTCACCACCTACGGTCGGCTGTCCAATCTTTCAATCAGTGATGTACAAGGGAGGTCCACAATGTCCGAAACTCAGGGCGAAGTGCGAGTGCGCAGTGTCCGCACACAGCGGAGCGACAACCTCGTAGAGTCGGTGGTAGGGTTCGGCGGCGGGATTGTGCGCATGGGCATCTCGGTGGCCACGCTGCCCTTCGGGCTGCTCCCGAGCTCGTCGCGCCAGCACCTGCAGAACGCGACGAAGGAAGTGCTGTACGCGTTTGCCGGCCTGCCCGGCGATCTCGCCAAGGCGGCCAGCGCCGTGATCGAGGAGTGGGCGGCTAAGACTGATAGCGACGCCACGGCGAAAACCGCTCCGAAGGACGAGTTGGCGACCAGCTAGTGAGTCGGCGCGGCACGCCGCGCCCCACAGTGAAAGTGAGCACTTTTATGAGCAATACCGAGAGCAATGGTCTGTTCGGGGTCGGCGCTACCCTCGTGGGCGGTGCCGTTCGCCTGAGCCTGTCGGCCGCGTCCATCCCGCTGAACCTGCTGCCCGGCGGGACGCGCCGACGCGTGCGCACCGCGATCGCTGAGGCCGCCCGCGCGATCGTCGCCATCCCCGTGGAGATCTCCAACGTCTCCGAGCGGGTCGTGGACGATATCTTCTCCGGCGC
>JBAXES010000028.1:0-16154 GCA_037140315.1 Chloroflexales bacterium | reverse complement strand
GCCAGGGCCAGACCGGCCTCTCGGTCGCCTTCGATATGCCCACGCTCTACGGGCGCGACACCGACCACCCCCTGGTCGAGGGCGAGTTCGGCAAGTGCGGCGTGGCGATCTGCTCGCTGGCCGATATGGAGCTGCTGCTCGACGGGCTGCCGCTCGACAAGATCTCCACCTCGATGACGATCAACTCCCCAGCCGCCATGGCCTGGGCCATGTACCTGGTGGTGGCCGAGAAGCGCGGTGTGCCTTGGGCGCAGCTGCGCGGCACGCTCCAGAACGACATCCTCAAGGAGTATATCGCCCAGAACGAGTATATCTTCCCGCCCGAGCCGAGCATGCGCCTGGTGGTGGATACGATCGAGTTCGGCAGCCAGCACGTGCCGCAGTGGAACCCGGTCAGCGTGAGCGGCTACCACATCCGCGAGGCCGGCAGCACCGCCGCCCAGGAGCTGGCCTTCACCCTGGCCGATGGCGCGGCCTACGTGGAGGCTTCCATCGCCCGCGGCCTTGACGTAGACGACTTCGCCCCGCGCATCTCGTTCTTC
The DNA here is from genome assembly GCA_037140315.1 of Chloroflexales bacterium. Classification (GTDB taxonomy): domain Bacteria; phylum Chloroflexota; class Chloroflexia; order Chloroflexales; family Chloroflexaceae; genus Oscillochloris. The sequence continues at coordinate 15,612 of JBAXES010000028.1, read as the reverse complement.
TTCAACGCCCACAACGACTTCTTCGAGGAGGTCGCCAAGTACCGCGCCGCCCGCCGGATCTGGGCCCGGCTCATGCGCGACAAATATGGCGCGAAGAAGGACCGCTCGCTCTGGCTGCGCTGCCACTCGCAGACCGCCGGGGCCTCGCTGACCGCCCAGCAGCCTGAGGTGAATATCGTCCGCACGACCATCCAGGCCCTGGCCGCCGTGATGGGCGGCACCCAGAGCCTGCACACCAACAGCATGGACGAGGCCCTGGCCCTGCCCAGCGAGAAGGCCGTCACCATCGCCCTGCGCACCCAGCAGGTGATCGCCAGCGAGAGCGGCGTGACCAACACGGTCGACCCGCTCGGCGGAAGCTACTTTGTCGAGGCGCTGACCGACCGCATGGAGCGCGAGGCGAACGAGTACTTCCGGGCCATCGCCGAGCGCGGCGGGGTGGTCGCGGCCATCCGCGACGGCTTCTTCCAGAAGGAGATCGCCGACGCGGCCTACCGCTACCAGAAGGAGATCGACGGCGGCGCGCGCGAGATCGTGGGCGTGAACGCCTACACCGTGAATGAGCCGATCAACATCCCCATCCTGGCGATGGACCCCGAGGGCGAGCGCAAGCACCTGGATCGCCTGAACCGCGTCCGCACCGAGCGCGACAACGCCCTGGCCAGCCAGCGCCTATCCGAGCTGCGCGCGGTCGCCGAGGGCGAGGCCAACACCATGCCCGCCATCCTCAACTGCGTGCGGGCCTACTGCACCGTCGGCGAGATGTGCGACGTGCTGCGCGAGGTGTTCGGGATCTACCAGGAGACGGTGGTTGTGTAACGCAGACCGGGCCGATGCAACGTTCCTGGGGCTGCGCCACATACTTGCTTTTTGTTGGGTTTGGGCGGCTTTGCCGCCCAGACCCAATAAAAAATAACGTGGGGCGGCTTTGCCGCCCCACACCCCCACCGGGAGATGACAAGGTAGCGGTGCTAGGGGAGTTTTGCGGTCGCCCTGGCCAGCATTGTGTCCTCGGGCGGGTCCAGCTCATTGAGCAGGCTGACGACCTCGGTGTCGATCATGCGCGGGAATGGCTCGCTGAAGTTGTCGAGGCTGGGCCGGTAGACCCTGCCCCAGATCTGGATGCCCATCGGTTTGAGGTGGTCGCCCGGGATCTCTTTACAGTGACGGCCCTCGAGGAAGCGGTTGAACCAGGGGACGCTTAGGTCACAGGCCGGCCCGGGATTCGCCTTGCAGGCGGCCACACTCCCGGCGTCTGTGTCGCTCGCGAATGAGAGCATGCCGGCCTTGCCGAAGATCAGGTCCTTCTTGTTCTCGAACTGAGCCTCGAGTTCGGCCATCGTCGGCTTAAATTCCAGGCCGAGGATATTGACCAGGGGTTTGGCCCAGGCGGGGGCGTTAAAGTCGCCGATGAAGGGGGCAATCATGAGCATCGGCGTATTCTTCGCGCCCGTGAACTGCTCGCCGCGGAGCGTGATCTTGTTGGATTTGGAATCGGTGAGGCTGGCGAGGAGCGTGATGAACTGGCCGCCGATGCTGTGTCCCATCCAGCAGGATGGCTGACGTTCCGGGTCGTAGCCAAGCCCCCTGAGGATCAGCTCGCGCTCCTTAAGCAAGAAGTAGGCGATCTCTTCATGGTCGGGGCCGATCGGCACCGGCATAGCGATCACGGTGTTTTGGGTATCGTAGAGATGGTCGAACAGCGCGTCGTAGGAGATGTTCGGCGTCACGCCGATCGCCTCGCCTCCGTAAAATTCGATCACTCGGCGTGGGTTCGGGTGCTTATGCACCCAGCTGCGTGACTGGAGGGTAAAGCCTGTCATCGTTGCCTCCTTCACAAGTCGTAGCATTCAGCAGCGCTCAAACCAGCCTGGAAATGTGCCGCCCCAGCCTGACGGTCGAACGCGATGCGCTGTTGGGCTTGGGGGTGGTCGGACGGAGGAGCACACAAACGGCGATGATTGCGTGATGCACTGGGATGCGCGTGATCATATTCTAGCACATCTACACCCATCCGGTTCCTCATTTACGCACAATATATCTGATCTGCGGCGGCTGTACGCTTCTTGTCTTTTTTTCTGGCGGGCCTAAAACTCCCCGCCCGGCGGGCGAACCCGCTCCAGCACGAGGAAGCTCACGGCGGTAGTGATCATCAGGATGCTGCTCATGGCCATGGCCTGCCCGTAGTTGGCGGCGCCGGGCTGGCCGAGCAGGCGGAAGATCACCACCGGCAGGGTGGGCGCGTCGGGACGGGTCAGCAGCAGGGAGGCCCCGAACTCGCCGAGCGAGACGGTGAAGGCGAACACGGCCCCGGTGATGATCGCCGGCGTGATCAGCGGCAGCTCGACGTAGAGCCAGGCCCGCCAGGGGCTCGCGCCCAGCAGGGCGGCCGCCTCGGCCAGGCGCGGGCTGAGTCCGCGCAGGGCCGGCAGCAGGCTGCGGATCACAAAGGGCAATGCCACCAGGCTGTGCACGATCGGGACCAGCAGGGGCGAGGCGCGCAGCCCGACTAGGGCCGGTGTGCTCAGGGCCACCAGGTAGCCCAGCCCCATGGTCACGGCGCTGGTGCCAAGGGGCAGCATAAAGAGGGCGTCGAGCAATGCCGAATGTTGAATGTTGAATGTCGAATGTCCGGCACGTCCATTCCTCATTCTTAATTCAACATTCAACATTGCTGGCGAAGCCAGCATATACGCCGCCGGCACGCCCACGGCCAGGGCGATCCCCGCCGCCGCCGCCGCGATGCGCAGGGAGTTGGCGAGGGCCGTCGTGGGCGTTACGAAGAAGGCCGAGCTGGTGCGGTTCTCGCCGAGGGCCATGTAGTTGCCTAGGCTGAGGCCGTCGGAGACAATGAGCGAGCGTAGGGCCAGGGCGGCCAGCGGTGCCCCGAGCAGCAGCAGGATAAGCCCGGCGTTCGCTCCCACGAGCGCCCGCTGCCCGGCCCCGCGCGGGCGGCGGGCCACCGCCGCGCGCGGCAGCTGGTCTAGCGGCACCGCGCTGCGCGCCGCCAGGCGCGTGTAGGCCAGGCTCATGGCCAGGGTGCAGGCCGCCTGGATGAGCGCCAGGCTCGCCGCCACATCCAGCCGTAGCAGCTGGGACGTCTGCCGGTAGATCTCCACCTCTAGCGTAGCCATGCGCGGCCCGCCGAGGATGACCACCACCCCGAAGCTGGTGAAGCTGAAGATGAAGACCAGCAGGGCCGCCGCGCCCAGCGCCGGCGTGAGGAGCGGCAGTGTCACCTCCCAGATCGCCCGCCGCCGCGATGCTCCCAGCACCGCCGCCGCCTGCTCCAGCCGCGGGTCGAGGTTGGCCCAGAAGCCGCCCACCAGCCGCAGCACCACCGTGTAGTTGTAGAAGACGTGGGCCAGCAGCACCAGCCCCAGGCCACTGGGGATGTGGATGGGCGGCTGCGCCAGGCCGAGCAGGGCCTGGAGCCCGGCATTGTCCACGCCGCGCGGGCCGAGCAGCGCGCCCAGGGCCGCCGCCACCACGACGGTCGGCATCACGAAGGGCACCCCGGCCACGGCCCGCAGCAGCCCCTTGCCAGGGAAGTCGTAGCGCGCGAAGATGTAGGCCCCGGGCAGCCCCGCCGCCAGGGTCAGCAGCGTCGAGAGGGCGGCCTGGCCAGCGCTGAAGCCCAGCACCCGCCATGTGTAGCCGTCGGCCAGCACCGCCCACAGCCCGGACAGCCCATTGGCGAAGCTCAGGCGCAGGATGGCGGACATAGGATAGAGAAAGCACAGGGTGATGAAGACGATCGGAATGCGGAATGCGGAATGTTGAATGTTGAATTGAAACAGGCCACCGCTCCTCGCCCATCGCTTCAGGCGAGAGTCATTCGATGCCACTGGGTTGATATCGTCTTTCAGCATTCCGCATTCCGCATTCCGCATTCCGCATTAGCGCAGCACTACCTCCGTCCAGATCTTGATCCAGCCCTCGCGCCCGGCCTCGATCTGCGCGGGCGTGAGCCCGGTGGCCTGGGCGGGCACCTCGGCGAACTTCTTGAACACGTCGGGCTGGGGCGCGCTCGGCAGCGCCGGGTAGACGAACATCTGCAGCGGGATGTCGGCCTGGAGCTGTGGGCTGAGCATAAAGTCCACGAACTGCCTGGCCAGCGCCTCGTGCTGCGTGCCCTTCAGGATGCCCACAAACTCGATCTGGCGGAAGCTGCCGCCGGGGACGAGCAGGTTGCCGGTGGGGGGCTCGCTCAGCTTGCCCTCGCTAAAGTAGACCTCGGCGGCCGGGCTGGTGGCGTAGCTCACCACCAGCGGGTACGGCCCCTTGCCGCTGCTGCCGCTGAACTGCGTGTAGTATGCGTCCGTCCAGTCGTTGCTGATGAACACCTCGTTGGCCCGCAGGTCGCGCCAGTAGTCCTTCCACGTGTAGGCCCCGGCCTCGCCGAAGTGGTTGATCGTGGCCAGCAGGAAGGCCAGCCCCGGCGAGGACGTGATCGGGTTCTCCACCGCCAGCTTGCCCTTCCACTCCGGCTTGGTCAGCTCCTCGAGGGCGGCGGGCGGGGCCAGCTTGGCCTGCGCGAGCGCGGCCTGGTCGTAGTTGATCGTCACGTAGCCGTAGTCCACCGGCAGCAGGCTGCCGCCCGGGTCGAGCTTGAGGTCGGCGGGGATGTCGGCCAGGGCGGGCGACTTGTAGGGCAGGAAGATGTCGGCGGCGAGCGCCCGGCTGAGGAAGGTGTTATCGACGCCGAAGAAGACATCGGCCAGGGGCGCGGCCTTGCTGAGGATGGCCTGGTTCAGCGCCGCGCCGGCGTCGCCGCCCTTGAGCACCTGCACTTTCACGCCAGACTGCTGCTCAAAGGCGGACAGCACCTCCTTGCTCACGCTGAAGCTGTCGTGGGCCATCACCACCAGGGTCTTGTCGGCGGCGGGTGAGGCGGCGGGCGTGCTGCTCGCCTCCGACGTGATGACCGGCGGGGCGGTGGGCGCGCTGGCGCTGGGCTGCCCGCAGGCGGCGAGCAGGGCGGTGGCGATCAGGATCATTAGTCGTCGCATATGGACACCCCTTCGTAATGCCTCGGCCCAACAAAAAGCCGCCGACCCGTATAGAAGTCGGCGGCCCATATGAGCTGCTGGCGCTTCCCTACGCTGGAATAACCCAGGTCAGGTTCCACGGGTCAGCGGCGTGTGTGGCCGCGATCTCAGCCGGGCTGCCCCCGGCTCCCCGAGCGATATTTGTCTGTGATGCGCTGCATAGTAGCACAGCCGGGCAGGGGCGTCAACGCCGCCCTACTACGCATGCACAACTCTTATACACCAGGCCAAGATCTCCAGATCCATTGTGCTATACTACCCCTAGCTGTCGGTTATCGTCTCGCTAGCGGTGAGCGGCAGTGGCGCCAGGGTATGATGCTCTATCTCGCCCCGCCCACTCGCGCGCCGCCCTGAGATCGGCAGCTACCAACATCGTAACGAGGAACAGCTATGAGACTTGAGCGCTTCACGGAGAAGGCGCAGGATGCGTTTCAGGCTGCCCAGGAGATCATGCAGGAGCAGCACCACACGCAGCTCGACGTTGAGCATGTGTTCCTGGCGATGCTGCGCCAGCGTGACGGCCTGACCACGCGCGCCCTCCAGCGTTTGAATGTTGATCCTGAGGTGGTGGCGACGCGCGTCGAGCGCGAGCTTGAGAAGTCACCGAAGGTCTATGGGCAGTATGGCTTTGGCAACCAGGTCTACGTCACCCCGCGTACCCAGCGCCTGGTGAAGCGGGCTGAGGAGGAGGCCAACCGCATGGGCGACCAGTATGTGGGCATCGACCACCTGCTGATCGCGATGGCCGGCGAGCGCGAGGGCGCCTCGGCGCGCATCCTCAGCACCCCCTTTAACATCGACCAGGAGCGGATCTACCAGGTGCTGATGGAGATCCGCGGCTCGCAGCGCTCGGACGACCCGGGCGCCGAGAGCCGCTACGAGATCCTGGAGAAGTACAGCACCGACCTGACCGACCTGGCGAAGAATGGCGACCTCGACCCGGTGATCGGTCGTGAGGCCGAGATCACCCGCGTGATCCGCATCCTCTCGCGGCGCAGCAAGAATAACCCGGTGCTGGTCGGCGAGACGGGGGTGGGCAAGACGGCGATCGCCGAGGGCCTGGCCCAGCGCATGAGCGTTGGCGATGTGCCGCCCACCCTGCGCGACCGCAAGCTCCTGGCCCTCGACCTGGCCAGCATGGTGGCCGGCTCGAAGTTCCGCGGCGAGTTTGAGGAGCGCCTGAAGGCGGTGATGGACGAGGTGCGCAGCGCCAAGGGTAAGGTGATCCTGTTCATCGACGAGCTCCACACGGTGGTCGGCGCGGGCGCCGCCGCCGGTAGCATCGACGCCTCGAATATGCTCAAGCCGGCCCTCTCGCGCGGCGAGATCCAGGTGGTGGGCGCAACCACGATCGACGAGTACCGCAAGCATATCGAGAAGGACGCCGCCCTCGAGCGGCGCTTCAGCCCGGTGTTCGTTGAGGAGCCCGACATCGCCACCACGGTGGAGATGCTGCGCGGCCTGCGCAAGCGCTACGAGGACCACCACCAGCTGACGATCAGCGACGAGGCGCTTACCGCGGCGGCCAACCTCTCTAGCCGCTATATCAACGACCGCTTCCTGCCTGACAAGGCGATTGACCTGATCGATGAGGCCAGCGCCAAGCTGCGCATCGATATCTTCGCCATGCCCCAGGTGCTCAAGGATAAGGAGACGGCGCTCAAGAAGCTCCAGCAGGACGAGGAGGACGCCGGGTCGCGCCGCGACTATGAGCAGGCGGCCATCCTGCGCGCCCAGTTCCTGGCCCTCCAGCAGGACTTCGAGACCGGGCGCGACGCCTGGCTCAAGTCGGCCAACCTCGACGAGATCGTCGATGATGAGGACGTGGCCCAGATCGTCGCCAGCTGGACGGGCGTGCCGGTCAGCCGCATGCTGGAGACGGAGCGCGAGAAGCTGAATGAGATGGAGGAGCGCCTCCACGAGCGGGTGATCGGCCAGCACGAGGCGATCGTCTCGCTCTCCGACGCCATCCGCCGCGCCCGCAGCGGCCTGCGCGACCCGCGCCGACCGATCGGCAGCTTCATCTTTGTCGGCCCCACCGGCGTCGGCAAGACCGAGCTGGCCAAGGCGCTCGCCGAGTTCATGTTCGACAGCGAGGACGCGATGACCCGCGTGGACATGAGCGAGTTCCAGGAGCGCCATACGGTCAGCCGCCTGATCGGCGCGCCCCCCGGCTATGTGGGCTACGATGAGGGCGGCCAGATCACCGAGCAGATCCGCCGACGGCCCTACCAGGTGGTGCTCTTCGATGAGATCGAGAAGGCTCACCCCGACGTGTTCAACGCCCTGCTCCAGGTGCTCGACGACGGCCGGCTCACCGACGGCCAGGGCCGCACGGTGGACTTCCGCAACACGGTGATCATCATGACCAGCAACGCGGGCACCGAGCACCTGCGCGGCAGCGCGATCGGCTTCTCGGCGCCCGGCAAGGGCGGTGTCAAGCAGGTGGACCTCAAGGAGGCCCGGCGTAAGGTGGACGAGGCCCTGCGCCAGGCGTTCCGCCCCGAGTTCCTCAACCGCGTGGACGAGATCGTCCTCTTCCACGAGCTGAGCTTCGAGGATCTGGGCCGGATCGTGGAGCTGCAGGTCGGCGATCTGATCGAGCGCCTGCGCGATCAGAAGATCGCCCTGACCCTGACCCAGGCCGCCCGCGAGCACCTGGTGAATGAGGGGTACAACCCGGTGTACGGCGCGCGCCCGCTGCGCCGCACGGTGCAGCGCCTCCTGGAGACGCCGATCTCCCGCGAGCTGCTGCGCGGGGTGTTTAAGGAGGGCGACACCATCCAGGTCGATCTGGAGCAGGGCCAGCTGGCCTTCCACCGCAGCGACGTGCTGGCGATGGAGAGCAAGCGGCCTGCCGAACCCCTGGGCGCCTGACGCGCGCTGCGCGAGCAAAGACCGGGCAGGGAGGCGGCGAGCTTCCTTCAGCAGGCACCACCGCATCGTAGCAGCACACACCAAGAGCGCCGCAAGAGCAATGACATCTCTAGCAGACACTTCATCACTGGGTCAGCCCGATGGCCAGGGCCGTCGCCTCCGCGAGGCTCTGGCGGGCTGCGGTGACTTCTTTATGGCCGGGCGGCGCGAGGCCGACCCGCTCCCCACCCTGCGCGATCTCGCGGCGGACTGGCTGCACGCCGAGTCCCTGGAGATCGTCGTGCCTGCCGGCACCGGCAGCCTGCGCGCCGAGGAGCCGGGTCTGCTCTGCGGGCCGATCATGATCGGGCGGCGGGTGATCGGCCGGATCGAAGCGCGCCGCAGCCGACCCTTCGACGCAGAGGATCGCGCCCTCCTCGGCGCCCTCGGCCAGATCCTCGGCTCGGTCCTTGAGCACTCGACCTTACAAAGCCAGCTCGACCAGCACTACCACCAGGCCCAGGCCAACGCCGACACCCTCGACCGCCTGCTCAGCTTCGGCCGGCTGGTGGTGAGCGCCGACTCTGACTTGCAGCGCCTCGCCGTCGAGCTGGTGACACAGGTGCCGACGATGGTGACGGGCGAGCGCGCTAGCCTCCTGCTCATGCCCCCGGACCGGCCTGACACGCCGATGCTCGCGCTGAGCAACGGGACGCTGGCGAGCGCCGAGCGCGCCCGCGAGGTGCGCGACAGCGGCCTGGCCGGGCTGGTGTTCAGCTCGCGCGCGCCGATGATCATCGATGAGACCGCCACCGACCGCCGCTGGCTGGCCCTCAAGGCCAGCGAGAATGATGCGCCCACCCGCTGCGCCATGGCGGTGCCCCTGATCTGGGGCGAGCGGCTCCTCGGCGTGCTGACGGTGACCACCACCCAGACACATCTCTTCGACACGCCCCAGCTCAACCTGCTCGAGCTGGTGGCGTGCCACATCTCTCTGGCCATCCACGCTGCCAGCGTCGACGTCTACCTGGCCCGGGTGAGCGATGTGCTCAGCGGCGCGATCAGCGACATGAGCCTGCTGCTTGCCGAGGCTCGCGCCGGCGATGCCGCCGCCCTCGACCGCATGGATGCGCTCCTGGGCCGGCTCTTCGCCGACCAGCGCTGCGCGCGCGATATGTAGGGTTAGCGTATGGCGAGGGGGCGGCGCGCAGCCGCCCCCTCGCCGCGCCCCGTCGTGCCTTTCGGTGTACAATAGCTGGTAGATAGCCGCCCACGATATGGCGCAGCGGCGCGCATCAGCATCGGAGCAGAGGATGACCTTCGACACGATCGACGGGCTGCAGGCGGCTCTGGCCCAGCACGCCTACATCGCCGACCGCTCGCTCTCTACCGCGATCTTCCTGGCGCTCAGCATGGATAAGCCGCTGCTGCTTGAGGGCGAGGCCGGCGTCGGGAAGACGGAGATCGCGAAGACCCTGTCGCGCATGCTCGACCGTCACCTCATCCGGCTCCAGTGCTACGAGGGCCTCGATGTTAGCACGACGATCTACGAGTGGAACTACGCCCGCCAGATGCTCCAGATTCGTCTGCTTGAGGCCCAGGGCGCGGCGGCCCAGGGCGGCGATGCGATCAAGAATATCTTCGGCCCCGAGTTCCTGATCAAGCGGCCCCTGCTCCAGGCGATCGAGGAGAGCATGGTGCGCCCGCCCATCCTGCTGATCGATGAGATCGACCGCGCCGATGAGGAGTTCGAGGCCTTCCTGCTGGAGTTGCTCTCCGACTGGCAGATCAGCATCCCTGAGATCGGCACCGTCCGCGCTGCGACCCCGCCCACCGTGATCATCACCTCCAACCGCACCCGCGAGGTCCACGACGCGCTCAAGCGCCGCTGTCTGTTCTATTGGGTCGACTACCCCACCCTCGACAAGGAGCTGGAGATCGTGCGCGCGCGCGTCCCCCAGGCCAGCGCGGCGCTCTCACGCCAGGTGGTGATGTTCGTCCAGGAGCTGCGGCGCATGGACCTCTATAAGCTCCCTGGGGTTGCCGAGACCCTGGACTGGGTGACGGCCCTGGTGCGCCTCGACCAGACGGCCCTGGTGCAGGATGTGGTCGAGGACACCCTCGGGGCCATCCTCAAGTACCAGGACGACATCTCACAGGTGCGCGGCAAGGTGGTGGTTGACCTGATGAAGAAGTCGGCGGCGGGGTGACGTAATGTTGAATGCTGGGTGTTGAATGTTGAATGTCAGACCGGAACACATGAGCCAGAAGCCTGGGGAGCTGGATGTCGCCGCTGTGCTGGAGTCCCTGCGGGCCGAGGTGCGCGCGGCCCGGGCCTCGGCCGGCGCGGGGGCGCCCGAGGAGAGCGGGGCCGCGCGCGAGCTGCGCCGCGCCGCCGAGGAGATCGAGATCGCGCGGGTGGTGAGCGCCCACTGGCCTCTGGAGGGCCGCTCGCTCTACGAGCGCGGCTGGGCGCTGCTGAACAAGGTGGTGCGCCGCTACCTGCGCTGGTACATTAACCCGATCGTCGAGCAGCAGAACGCCTATAACGACGCATCGGCCCGCGCTATCCGCCTGCTGATCGCGCAGAATGCCGAGCTGCGCCGCGATCTGGCCGAGCTGCATACGCAGCTCGGCCAGATCGATTCCAGATAAGCATCTCTATGTTTGCAATTGCAATTGCAAACATTAGAGATTAGAAGATCGTATGCGTATCCTGATCTGCGCGACGCAGGTGCCCTTTGTGCGCGGCGGCGCCGAGTACCTCGTCGAGGGCCTGCGCGACGCCCTGTCCGCCTGCGGCCACACGGTCGATGTAGTGGCCCTACCGTTCCAGTGGAGCCCGCTCGAGCGCATCCCCGAGAGCGCCCTGGCTTGGCGTATGCTCGACATAACGCAGGTGAATGGCCAGCCGGTGGATCTGGTGATCGGCACGAAGTTCCCCTCGTACATGGTGCGCCACCCGCGCAAGGTGGCCTGGCTGGTCCACCAGCACCGCCAGGCCTACGACTGGTACGGCACCCCGCTGAGCGACTTCACCGGCACGACCGAGCACCGCGCCGTGCGCGACCAGATCTTCCGTATGGATGCGCGCGGCCTGGGCGAGTGTGCGGCCCGCTTCACGATCTCGCGTAACGTCAGCGGCCGGCTGCGCCGCTTCAACGGGCTGGAGAGCACTCCGCTCTACCCGCCCAGCCGCTACGCCGCCAGCCTGCGCGCCGGCCCCTACGGCGACTATATCCTCTCCTCGGCCCGCCTCGATCGGGCCAAGCGCCTCGACCTGCTGCTCTATGCCCTGGCTCGCACCGACGCGCCCCTGCGCGCGATCTTCGCCGGCGCCGGCCCCGACCGCGAGCGCCTGGAGGGTATCGCCGCCCAGCTCGGCCTCGGCGCGCGGGCACGCTTCCTCGGCTTCGTCAGCGACGCCGAGCTGGTGGATCTGTACGCGGGCGCGCGGGCGGTCTACTACGCGCCGGTGGACGAGGACTACGGATTCGCCACCGTCGAGGCCTTCGGCGCCAGCCGCCCCGTGATCACCGCCGACGACTCCGGCGGCGTGCTGGAGTTTGCCCAGCCCGGCGTGAACAGCCTGATCACCCGCCCCGACCCGCAGGCCATCGCCGGCAGCATCGCCGCCCTCGCCGCCGACCCGCATCTCGCCGAGGCCCTCGGTCGCGCCGGTCGGCCCCTGGTCGACGGCATCACCTGGGATAAGGTCGTCGAGGCGCTGGTTCCAAACCAGTAGGGCTGAGCCATATGGCTCGGCCCTACGATGCGGAACCCGCCCGGTACGCCGCGAGCTCAGCCTTCGCGGCATCCCCGATCTGCCCAAGCCGCTCCAGCCACTCACCCTTATACCCGCGCAGCGCCTCCACAACCGTGCTGGCCACGGCGTAGTTGCGGAACCACTTGCGGTCGGCCGCCACAATCTGCCAGGGCGCGTGCGCGGTGCTACACTGCTCCAGGGCGTCGTCGTAGGCGGCCATATAGTCGTCCCAGCGCTCACGCTCGCGCCAGTCGCCCGCCGAGAGCTTCCACGCCTTCGCCGTCTCCTGCTCGCGCTCCAGCAGCCGTCGCTCTTGCTCCTCGCGCGAGATGTGCAGGAAGAACTTGAGGATGATCGTGTTGCTGGCGGCCAGCATGTGCTCGAAGTCGTTGATGATGCGGTAGCGCTCCTTCCAGACCTGTTTCGGCACCAGCTCGTGGACGCGCACCACCAGCACATCCTCGTAGTGCGAGCGGTTGAAGATCCCGATCATGCCGCGCTGCGGCGTCACCCTATGCACGCGCCAGAGGAAGTCGTGGGCCAGCTCCTCGGCGGTCGGCACTTTGAATGGCACCACGTAGCTGCCCAGCGGCGAGACCTTGCCGAACACATGGCGCACGGTGCTATCCTTACCGCTGGTGTCCATGCCCTGCATCACCACCAGCAGGCTGTGGGTTCCTGCGCCATACAGCAGCTCCTGCAGCTCGTCCAGCTCCGTCGTCAGCCGCTCCAGCTCGGCCTCGGCGTCCTTGCGCTTCAGCTTGCCTGCGCTGCGCGGGCTGTGGTCGCTCAGGCGTACCTTGCTGCCCGGCTCTACCGTAAATGTCAGTGAGCTCATAGCTGTCTCCTGGTACAATGGCGGCGGTGTGCCCGCATTGTAGCACGCGCCCCCTGTGAGCGAAGGAGTCCCCCATGTCTATCGTCGTCGTTGGCGGCGGGGCCATCGGCCTGCTGGTGGCCGGTCGCCTGGCCAGCGCGGGCCAGGGGCCGGTGGCTCTGCTGTCCCGGCCAAGCGGCGCTGCCGCCCTGGCCGCCCGCCCGCTGACCATCTCCCTGAAGGGGGCCGCCCCGGTCGCCGTGCCGCAGCTGCGCGTGGCCGGCGCCGTCGCCGATCTGCCCGCCGACTGCGGCCGGCCCGACCTGGCCATCCTCTGCGTGAAGGGCTACGACACGCCGGGCGCCATCGCCACGCTGCGCGAGCTGGGCGCCGGCCAGGTGCTCACCCTCCAGAACGGCATCGGCAACGAGGAGATCCTGGCCGAGGCCCTGGGGGCCGACCGGGTCATCTCCGGGGCGATCACCACCTCGGTCGACCTGGCCGGCCCCACTGAGATCAGCGTCACCAAAGAGGGCGGGATCGGGCTGGCCCCCCTCGGGCAGACAGCGGTGCCGGAGGCATGGGCTGCCGCGCTGGCGGGGGCCGGCTTTCGCACGCAGCTATTTGAGAACTACCGCTCGATGAAGTGGTCGAAGGCGCTGCTGAACATGCTGGGCAACGCCAGCGCGGCTATCCTGGGCATGTCGGTGGCCGAGGTCTACGCCGACGGCCGGCTGGTGGCCATGGAGCGGCGGGCCTTCCGCGAGGCCCTGGCGGTGATGGGGCGGATCGGCGCGCAGCCAGTAGATCTGCCGAGCTACCCGGCGGCCCTGCTCGCGCGGGCCATGGTCTGGCTGCCCGCGCCGGCGCTCTTCCCGGTGCTGCGCAAGGTGGTGGCCGGCGGGCGCGGCGGCAAAGCCCCCTCGCTGCTGCGCGACGTGCGGGCGGGCCGGCGGCGCTCCGAGGGCGAGTTCCTCTACGGGGCAATCGCCGCCGAGGCCGCCCGCAGGTCTGTCCCCGCCCCGGTCAACACCGGCCTCTGGCGCGTCCTTGGCGGCATCGCGGCGGGCGACATCCCCTGGGAGGACTACCGCAGGCAGCCCGCCGCCCTGCTGGCCGCGGTTATCCCGCCCGCCTGATGCGGGCCACGAGCTCGCTCAGCACAACCGCCGTGGCCCCCCAGACCTTCTGGCCGGCCAGGGCGAAGAAGGGCACCTGCAGGCGCATCCCGCGCAGCTCCCACTCCTCGGTGACGATCGTGGCCGGGTCGAGCAGCTGGCTGAGCGGTACGCTGAAGGCTAGGTCGACCTCGCCGGGGTGCGGGCGCAGCTCGGGGGCCGCCGTGCTCAGCCCGACCACCGGGGTCAGCATAAAGTTGCTCGGCGTGATATAGAAGCTGGTCAGGGTGCCCAGCACCTCCACGCTCTCGGGCGGGATCCCCAGCTCCTCCTCGGCCTCGCGCAGGGCGGTGGCCGCCGGGCCGTCGTCCTCGGGGTCGGTCGCGCCGCCCGGCAGCGCGACCTGGCCCTTGTGGGTGGGCAGGTGCCCGGCGCGCACGGTCAGCGGCAGGTGCAGCTCGCCGCCCTGCGGGTAGAGCAGCAGCAGGGCGGCGGCCGGCCTGGGCACCGCCCCCGGCGGCGGCACCAGCTGCCGTGCCGTGTGCCCATGCGGGTCGCGGACTAGCAGCAGCTCCTCGAACGCCACCGCGCCGCCGGTCGCCATCGCCCGGCGGATGCCGGTGGCCTGCGCCTGCCAATGCTCTGTGCTCATGTGGCCTTACCGGTCACGCGGGAAGGTGTGCTCGGCGACCGGCACGAACCTGCCGGCCTCATCGGCGTAGAGCAGCTGGCTGATACGGATGGCGCGATCCTCGACCTCGATCAGGTTGCAGGAGTTCTGGCCGCGCTCGCGGCCGTGGCCCCGGCGCGAGGTGGTGGTGCCGCTCTGGCAGATAATCGTGCCCCGGCGCAGGTCGTGGGCCACATCGCGGGTGTTGCCCACGTAGGAGACGTGGACGTGGCCGCAGAGCAGCAGCTCGGCGCCGCACTCGTCGAGCAGAGCCATCGCCGCGCCCGCGCCGTCGATGCGCCGGTCTTTGTGGAGGCCGGGCGGGTTGACCACCGGGTGGTGCCAGACCACCACCTTGCAGATCTCGGGGCCGTAGCGACCGAGGGCCGTGCGCAGCCGCCCGATCTGATCGCTGCTGAGCCTGCCGCCATCCACGGTGAGGCCGTGGGCGGAGCAGGCGCCGACGACGGCCAGGCCGGGCAGCTCGAAGACCGGGTTGAGGTCGGGGCTGATATAGCGGCGGTAGCGGCCGAGGGGGTTGAGCAGGCGCAGGTGGGCGTTGAAGAGCGGCACGTCGTGGTTGCCGGGCACCACCAACTGCGGGGCGGGCAGGGCGGCGCGCAGCTCTTTGGCAGCGCGCCACTGGCCAGCGAAGTCGGCACGCTGCACAAAGTCGCCCGAGATCACCAGCACGTCGGGCTTGATTGCGTGGGCCTGGACGATCAGTCTCTGCGCGATCTCGGCGCGGAAGGGCGGGCCGACGTGGACGTCGGAGATATGCAAGATCCGATAGCGCACGAGGGGCTTACTCCTGGCTGGGCGCGGGCTTGGCGGGCCGAGCCTTCTCCACCGCCAGGGTGAACAGGGACGTTCCGACCAGGACGGCCTCGACGGCCACGGTGAGTACAAGCCCATACCGCAGCACGGCCATAACAATATCCATCAGCTGATGCTCCGCTCTTCCAAGGGGGATGCGTGTGGAGCGGGGTACGCCCGATCCACCCCCGATCCCAACACTAATCCGTCAGGGTGGGCCGCTCCGCTGGCGCGGCGGTGAGGCGCTTGGTATTGGTATTCGTGTCCAGAAGCTGCCGCGTGATCCGCGCCGTATCATCGACTAGCAGGCTCAGGTCGGTGATCGGCCAGAACACCGCAGGCAGCCCGATGCGGCTGATGGCATGGAGCAGGTTGGATGGCCACCTGCCGATATGCTGCCAGCTGATCGCGGCGATGTTGGCCAGCAGCGGACGCAGGTTATCGACGGGCGTGGTACCGGCGGGGGGCGCGATTACCGCATCGAGCTGGCGGCGCATCTCCTCGGCGCGAGTCAGGAC